>NZ_SZWV01000105.1:17673-17903 GCF_005280945.1 Citrobacter sp. wls718 | reverse complement strand
TGGCTGCAATGGTCAGGGCTTTTATTATATATACATCAAGGTGTTATCTTAGGCTCTTAATCAAATCAGCTCAACATTTCACCAGCTAAGGGCATTAAATAAATTAATGCTTGCGTAATGATTAGAAGTAAGGCTACTATAGCTGCATCGGTTTGGAACACAGACCTTATGAAAGCAGTTTTAGTAAAGCAGTTCTCAGTTCAAGCGTTATCCTCAGATACTCTTCTTCA
>NZ_SZWV01000105.1:0-17544 GCF_005280945.1 Citrobacter sp. wls718 | reverse complement strand
TTTAGTAAAATGGTTTAACTCTGAGAAAGGCTTCGGCTTTATCACTCCTCAGGACGGTAGCAAAGATGTGTTTGTGCATTTTTCCGCTATCCAGAGCAACGATTATAAAACCTTAGACGAAGGCCAAAAAGTCGAGTTCTCCGTTGAGAACGGCGCGAAAGGCCCGTCTGCTGTTAACGTTATCGCGCTGTAATCGCCGATAATCTCACGAACGCTTACGATAGCGATGAAGGCCAGAGCCTGAGCAGATAAGTGATAGTGAATAAAAAACCCGCGAAAGCGGGTTTTTTCGTTTTTACATCCGGATTCACTACATCTGTGACACACGTCCGAGAAAACTATCCCAGTCTTTCCACACGGGCTGTAAACCCTGCGCACTGAGAGCTGCGGCAACATCTTCAGGGCGCCGATCATCATGCGGAGAAAACTGTTCCAGTTCCGGGTGATTGTCGGCATAGCCGCCGGGCTGCGTCTTTGAGAAGGCGCTGACGTTATTGATTGCTAGCGGAATGACGTGGTCGCGAAACCACGGTGATTCACGCGTGGAGAGCGACAGCTCGATGTCCGGCGCCAACAAGCGAAACGCACAAATGGTTTGTACCAGTTGACGCTCATCCATAATCGATGCCGGTTCAATACCTCCGGTACATGGGCGCAGGCGTGGGAACGAGATTGAATAACGGCTTTGCCAGTAATGTTGCTGCATCCATAGCAAATGCTCGGCTACCATATAGCAATCAACCCGCCAACTGTCAGACAAGCCAATCAGTGCCCCAAGGCCAATTTTGTCGATACCGGCGTGACCAAGTCGGTCCGGCGTTTCCAGCCGCCAAAAGAAGTCCTGCTTTTTTCCCTTCAGATGGTGCCGGGCATAAGTCGCCTCATGGTAGCTCTCCTGATACACCATCACACCGTCCAGACCGAGTATCTTTAGCTCAGCATATTCAGCAACTGACAGCGGTTGTACCTCCATCTGTAGCGAAGAAAACTGACGACGGATGGCGGGTAAATGGCGGCGAAAATAGTCCATGCCGACTTTCGCCTGATGCTCGCCGGTGACCAGCAACAGATGCTCAAAACCCAGCTCGCGGATCGCCGCACACTCCCGTTGAATCTCTGATTCATCCAAAGTTTTACGCTTGATGCGGTTGCTCATGGAGAATCCGCAGTAAGAGCAGTCGTTGGCGCACAGATTCGAAAGATACAGCGGTACGTAAAAGCTGACGGTATTACCAAAGCGTTGGCGGGTCAGCTTTTGCGCTCGCTGCGCCAGCGGCTCCAGATAATCGGCGGCGGCTGGCGAGAGCAGCGCCATCAGGTCATCACGACTCAGCTGTGCAGTGTTAAGTGCGCGCTCGACATCGGCGGCGGTTTTGCCGTTAATGCGCAGATGGATATCATCCCACTCCAGCTGTCGCCAGCGATCGCTGAAGGTTTTCATGCTGAGACCTCCAGAAATCCGGTCAATGGACTGGTGGCGCAAGCATTGGTACTTCGGCTTCCCGGAACGGCCTGACGTGCCAGAAGGCCCGCTTCAACCGCCAGCCGGAACGCCGTCGCCATCATTACCGGGTCGTCCGCTACGGCAATCGCCGTGTTGACCAACACCGCGTCGGCCCCCATTTCCAACGCCTGCGTGGCATGGCTGGGCACACCGATCCCGGCATCAACCACCACTGGGACGGTGGCCTGCTGAATAATGATCTCCAGCATGGCGCGGGTTTCCAGGCCCTGATTTGAGCCAATGGGCGCACCGAGCGGCATGACCGCCGCACAGCCCACTTCTTCCAGCCGCTTGCACAGCACCGGGTCCGCGCCGCAGTAGGGCAGCACCACGAAACCCTGCTTCACCAGCGCCTCGGCGGCTTTCAGCGTTTCGATAGGATCTGGTAACAGCCATCGAGCGTCAGGATGTATTTCTAATTTCAGCCAGTGCGTCCCCAGCGCTTCGCGCGCCAACTGCGCGGCAAAGATAGCTTCATCCGCCGTCTTCGCCCCTGAGGTATTCGGCAGCAGCGTTACCCCTGCCTCGACCAGTGGCACCAAAATGGCATCGTTGTGCTGGCGTAAATCCACGCGCTTCATTGCCAATGTCACCAGTTGGCTACCGGAGGCGCGAATGGCGTCGACCATCAGTTGCGATGAGGCAAATTTCCCCGTGCCGGTGAACAGATGTGAATCAAACGTTTTGTCGGCAATACGTAGCATATCAACCCCCTGCAATAACCTGAAAAAGCAGGATCTGGTCGCCTTCCTGCACGATTTGCTGTTCCCACTGCTCGCGCGGCAGGATCTGTTGATTCAGCGCCAGCGCTATCCCCGGCTTGAGCTGATTAAGCTCTGCCAGCAGCGCGCTGATATTTTGCCCCTCGGCACACTGTACTGGCTCATCATTGAATTGGATCTGCATGTTGCCCTCCGCATACCGGACAACCGCGGGCGCGGCGTAACGCCAGGCTACGCCACTGGCTGGTTTTACCATCGAACAGGCGTAATTCACCGCTTAGGGTTTCAATACCGCTGAGAAGTTTGATGGCTTCCAGCGCCTGCAGGGTACCCATGATGCCAACGACCGGACCGACAATGCCTGCGGTACGGCAGTTGCGTTCGGGCTCGATGTCATCCGGCCACAGACAGCGGTAGCAGCCCTGTTCCCACGGCGGCGTCAGCACCATCAATTGGCCACCAAAGCCAACAGCGCTGGCAGTGATAAGCGGTGTATTCAGGGCGACGCAGGCGGTATTGATCGCCTGACGCGTCGCCATATTGTCGGTGCAGTCGAGCACCACGTCAGCGCGCGCCACCGCGTGCCTGAGCGCATCGCCTTTCAGGCGCTGCTGTAGCGCGACCAGTTCGATATCCGGGTTGAGCCGTGTCAGTCGCTGTTGGGCCATCTGGGATTTTGACCGGGCGATATCATCAGTCGTGAACAGGATCTGGCGCTGAAGATTACTCAGATGCACGTCGTCGTCGTCCACCAGCGTCAATGTGCCTACTCCCGCACCCGCCAGATACAGCGCGGCAGGGGAGCCTAATCCGCCCAAGCCAACAATCAGCACGTGGCTGTTGAGCAGTGTCTGCTGGCCCTCTATCGCAATATCACCGAGTAAAATCTGGCGGCTATAGCGCATAAAATCGCGATCATTCATCGCCTGCTCCTGCAATTGAAAGCAGCTGTGACGTGGCGCCTCGCCAGTCAGCGGCCTGCGTGATGGCGCTGACCACCGCAATGCTGCCCACCCCGGTCGCCAGCACAGCCGGTGCCCGCGCGAGGCTGATACCGCCAATGGCGACAGTAGGGTAGTCAGCCAGTCGTTCGATATGTGTGGCGAGTTGTACCAATCCCTGTGGGGCAGATGGCATCTGCTTGGTTTGTGTCGGGAAGACGTGACCCAGTGCGATGTAAGAGGGGCGCGCGGCCAGCGCCACGTCAATCTCCATATCATCGTGGGTGGATACCCCAAGACGTAACCTTGCGGCCTGAATCGCCTTCAGGTCGGTGGTTTCAAGATCTTCCTGACCCAGATGTACCCCGTAAGCATGGTGTTTAATCGCCAGTCGCCAGTAGTCATTGATAAACAGACGGGCATTGTAGCGACGCCCCAGTTCAATAGCGGCAATCACGTCGGCTTCGACCTCTTCATCGCGTTTATCTTTGATTCGCAGTTGGATAGTACGTACGCCTGCATCAAGCAGGCGTTCAATCCACGCAATGCTGTCGACCACCGGGTACAGCCCGAGGCGGAAAGGGACCGTTGGGAAATTAGGCTGGTACATCATGCCTCCTCTTTTTTGAGGTAGATTTCACCGCCGTTGGCGCGGAAGTTCTCCGACATACCCGCCATCCCCACTTCGATGGTTTGTGCGGCAGCGTAGTCGCGCACTTCCTGGCTGATTTTCATCGAGCAGAATTTCGGCCCGCACATTGAGCAGAAGTGAGCGACTTTGCCGGACTCCTGTGGCAGGGTTTCATCGTGGTAGGCGCGGGCGGTGAACGGGTCGAGCGCCAGATTAAACTGGTCTTCCCAGCGGAATTCGAAGCGCGCTTTTGACATGGCGTTATCGCGGATCTGCGCACCCGGATGCCCTTTAGCTAAATCGGCGGCATGCGCGGCAATCTTGTAGGTAATCAACCCCTGCTTCACGTCTTCTTTGTTCGGCAGGCCGAGGTGCTCTTTTGGCGTGACGTAGCACAGCATCGCGCAGCCAAACCAGCCAATCATTGCCGCACCAATACCGGAGGTGAAGTGGTCATAGCCTGGGGCGATATCAGTCGTTAATGGCCCTAAAGTGTAGAACGGCGCTTCATGGCAGTGTTCCAGCTCTTCGGTCATGTTGCGCTTAATCATCTGCATCGGTACGTGGCCAGGGCCTTCAATCATCACCTGCACGTCATATTCCCAGGCAATTTTGGTCAGCTCGCCCAGCGTATGCAGCTCTGAGAACTGCGCTTCGTCGTTGGCATCTTGAATGGAACCCGGACGCAGGCCGTCGCCCAATGACAGGGAAACGTCATAGGCGGCACAGATTTCACAGATTTCGCGGAAGTGCTCGAACAGGAAGTTTTCTTTGTGATGGGAGAGGCACCATTTCGCCATGATGGAACCGCCGCGCGAGACAATTCCGGTCAGGCGTTTAGCGGTCATCGGCACATAGCGCAGCAGCACACCCGCGTGGATAGTGAAATAGTCGACACCCTGTTCGGCCTGCTCCAGCAGCGTATCGCGGAACGCTTCCCAGGTGAGATCTTCGGCGATCCCGTTGACCTTCTCCAGTGCCTGGTAGATCGGTACGGTGCCGATCGGCACCGGGCTGTTTCGCAGGATCCATTCGCGGGTTTCGTGAATATAGC
This sequence comes from Citrobacter sp. wls718, assembly GCF_005280945.1. Classification (NCBI taxonomy): domain Bacteria; kingdom Pseudomonadati; phylum Pseudomonadota; class Gammaproteobacteria; order Enterobacterales; family Enterobacteriaceae; genus Citrobacter; species Citrobacter sp. wls718. The sequence goes on along the minus strand of NZ_SZWV01000105.1, from coordinate 12,692 downwards.
GACCGGTGGACAGGTCCATCACCGTATCCGCCCCCCAGCGCGTGGACCACACCAGCTTTTCCACTTCTTCTTCGATGGAGGAAGTGACCGCTGAGTTACCGATGTTGGCATTGACCTTCACCAGGAAATTACGTCCGATGATCATCGGCTCTGATTCCGGGTGGTTGATGTTGGCGGGGATGATGGCGCGCCCGGCAGCGACTTCATCACGCACGAATTCCGCCGTGATATTTTCCGGCAGGCTGGCGCCAAAGCTCATGCCTGGATGCTGGTGGCGCAGCACTTCACTGCGAATGCGCTCGCGGCCCATATTTTCGCGGATAGCGATAAACTCCATCTCCGGAGTGACGATGCCCTGGCGCGCGTAGTGCAACTGGGTCACGCAGCGGCCGGTTTTGGCGCGCTTAGGCGTCAGCAAGCCGTTGAAACGCAGCTCGTCCAGGCCATCATCGGCCAGGCGCTCTTTGGTGTAGGCGGAGCTACGGTCGTCCAGCTCTTCGCTGTCATTACGTGCGGATATCCACGGCTGGCGCAGTTTTGCCAGACCCTGCTGGACGTTAATCGCCACATCAGGATCGCCATACGGGCCAGAGGTGTCATATACCGGCACGGCTTCGTTCTCTTCGTACTGCGGGGTATCTTTACTGCCGCCAATGAGCGTCGGGCTGAGCTGGATTTCACGCATAGGAATACGGATATCTGGCTGTGAACCAGCAATATAGATGCGTTTTGAGTTAGGAAAGGCGGTCCCTTCCAGGGTGTCGATAAAGTGTTGGGCCTGGGCGCGCTGTTCGCGGCGGGATGGTTTAGTAGTGGCAGACATAGCTCATTCCAAAAAGTAAGGATATGGCTTGTCAGACGACGGATGAAGCAAGAGGGAAGATCGCCCATGGGCGATACAACTGTAGATTTACTCTTGTTCCCTTCGCAGGTATTAGCCTGATCAGGTTCCGCGGATCCCGAATTAACGGTCTCAGCCTTTTCCACTCATGCTGATGTGGAAAATAAGCACTCCGACAAGATAATTCCCCCTCTGGCGAGGAGGAATGGTTGTAAACTACCTGTTACTCGCGCAAATCTCAAGCAGGGCGTTTGATCATTGCGCTGTCGTGTACCGCATCAAGCACCAGCATAATCAACTTATCTTCCAGCATAAACCGGGCCTCCAGCGCCTCGCCGATATCCGACAATGCCTGTTGAAATTCAAGGAAATTATCGTGGTCAATGGCGTTTTCCAGACTGGAATCATAGTCGTCCATAATCTGTTGTGTATTGGCTTCCAGAAGAGGCCAAATTTTTGTGGCTTTTAAAAGCTGCCCGTTCCCTTCCAATTTATGCAGAATACGTTCATAAATACTGAAGTGTCCGGTGGAGAGGTAGTCGACCAGGCTCTGACAAAAATCATCCAGCGCTTTTTCATTGAGCCGCATGTACGATTCTTTGCCAGGCTTAATGCCAACCAGATTGTAGTAAGCCACGAGCAGGTGCTTACGTACATGTAGCCAGCGATCAACCAGTTTATTACTTCCTCCGACGTGTTCCGTCAGGCTTTCCAGCTGGTTTAGCATGATTGACTCCGCAAGGTGGTGTTGAAAAACGGCTCACCGATAAATGTAAAAATAATGTAAACAACATGCCTGTGAAGCAAAGGTTGCGCAAGAGATATGGATCGTATTATTGAAAAATTAGACAGCGGCTGGTGGATCGTCAGTCATGAACAAAAATTGTGGTTGCCTCACGGAGAGCTGCCACATGGTGACGCGGCTGGTTTTGATCTGCTGGGTCAGCGCGGGTTGCCGATAGGCGAGTGGGAAGGTGAAACCGTCTGGCTGGTGCAGCAGCAGCGTCGCCACGATATGGGCTCAGTGCGCCAGATCCTCGATCAGGATGTGGGACTGTTTCAACTGGTCGGACGCGGCGTGCAGTTGGCTGAGTTTTTCCGTTCGCATAAATTCTGCGGTTATTGTGGCCATCCGATGCACCCAAGCAAAACCGAATGGGCAATGCTGTGTAGCCACTGCCGTGAACGTTATTATCCGCAAATTGCCCCCTGCATTATTGTCGCCATCCGTCGTGAAGACTCCCTGCTGCTGGCTCAGCATGTTCGCCACCGCAACGGCGTGCATACCGTGCTGGCCGGTTTTGTTGAAGTGGGGGAGACGTTAGAACAAGCGGTAGCGCGAGAAGTGATGGAAGAAAGCGGCATTAAGGTGAAAAACCTGCGCTACGTTACCTCCCAGCCCTGGCCGTTTCCGCAGTCTTTGATGACCGCGTTTATGGCGGAATATGATAGCGGGGAGATCGTCATCGACCCGAAAGAACTGCTGGAAGCGAACTGGTATCGCTACGATGACTTACCGCTACTTCCCCCGCCGGGTACCGTCGCGCGTCGACTGATCGAAGATACCGTGGCGATGTGTCGGGCTGAGTACGAGTAAAGAACGAGTAATGATACACTGACGGCCTGACGCTAAAAGGAAGATAAAAATGACCGAACTGAAGAACGATCGTTACCTGCGTGCGCTGCTGCGCCAGCCTGTTGATGTTACTCCGGTATGGATGATGCGCCAGGCGGGCCGCTATTTACCGGAGTACAAAGCCACTCGTGCGCAAGCGGGCGATTTCATGGCGCTGTGCAAAAACGCCGAGCTGGCCTGCGAAGTGACGCTACAACCGCTGCGCAGGTATAAACTTGATGCGGCGATCCTCTTTTCGGACATTTTGACCATCCCGGATGCGATGGGACTTGGGCTGTACTTTGAAGCTGGCGAAGGCCCACGCTTTACCTCTCCCATCACCTGCAAGGCCGATGTGGATAAGCTGCCGATCCCGGACCCGGAAGGGGAACTGGGCTACGTGATGAACGCGGTACGTACTATTCGCCGCGAGCTGAAGGGCGACGTGCCGCTGATTGGTTTCTCTGGCAGTCCGTGGACGCTGGCGACTTACATGGTGGAAGGCGGCAGCAGCAAAGCCTTCACCGTGATTAAAAAGATGATGTACGCCGATCCAACGTCGCTGCATCTGCTGCTCGATAAGCTGGCGAAAAGCGTCACGCTATACCTGAATGCGCAGATCAAAGCCGGCGCGCAGTCGGTGATGATTTTCGACACCTGGGGCGGCGTGCTGACCGGTCGCGACTATCAGCAGTTCTCTCTCTATTACATGCACAAAATTGTCGATGGTCTGCTGCGTGAAAACGACGGCCGCCGCGTGCCGGTCACCTTGTTCACCAAAGGCGGCGGACAGTGGCTGGAAGCGATGGCGGAAACTGGATGTGATGCGCTGGGTCTCGACTGGACGACAGATATTGCCGATGCGCGTCGTCGTGTCGGTCATAAAGTGGCGTTACAGGGCAATATGGACCCGTCCATGCTCTACGCACCGGCACCGCGTATCGAAGAAGAAGTCGCCACGATACTGGCGGGCTTCGGTCAAGGGGAAGGCCACGTCTTTAACCTGGGCCACGGTATCCACCAGGATGTGCCGCCGGAACATGCCGGGGTGTTTGTGGAGGCGGTACATCGCTTGTCTGAGCAGTACCACCGCTAAGGAGTCACGATGGATCTCGCGTCGCTACGCGCCCAACAGCTTGAACTGGCCTCTGCGGTGATCCGTGAAGATCGCTTTAAAAGCGATCAGCCGGATCTGATCGCCGGGGCAGATGTCGGGTTTGAGCAGGGCGGAGAGGTGACGCGAGCCGCCATCGTGCTACTGAAGTATCCTTCTCTTGAGCTGGTTGAATATAAGGTGGCGCGTATCGCCACCACCATGCCGTATATCCCCGGTTTTCTCTCTTTTCGCGAATATCCTGCGCTGCTGGCTGCCTGGGAACAATTATCGCAGAAGCCTGACTTAGTGTTCGTTGATGGTCACGGTATTTCCCACCCGCGTCGTCTTGGCGTTGCCAGCCATTTTGGTCTGCTGGTGGATGTCCCGACGATTGGCGTGGCGAAAAAACGGCTGTGCGGCAAGTTTGACCCCTTATCTGCTGAACCCGGGGCGCTAGCGCCACTGTTGGATAAAGGCGAGCAGCTGGCGTGGGTCTGGCGCAGCAAAGCACGCTGTAATCCACTGTTTATCTCTACCGGACATCGCGTGGGCATGGATAGCGCGCTGGCGTGGGTGCAGCGTTGTATGAACGGCTATCGCCTGCCGGAACCGACACGCTGGGCGGATGCGGTGGCATCGGAACGCCCTGCTTTTACGCGGCTTGCAGCAAAAACGCCCCATATCGGGTAAACTGCGACTAATTTCCGTATTCGAGAACTCATCATGTTACAAAACCCGATTCATCTGCGTCTGGAGAAGCTGGAAAGCTGGCAGCACGTCACCTTTATGGCCTGCCTGTGTGAGCGCATGTACCCAAACTACGCCATGTTCTGCAAGCAAACGGAGTTTGGTGATGGGCAGATTTACCGCCGAATCCTGGATTTAGTCTGGGAAGTGCTGACCGTCAAGGATGCGAAAATCAATTTTGACAGCCAGCTGGAGAAGTTTGAAGAGGCTATTCCGTCCGCAGACGACTACGATCTGTACGGCGTTTATCCGGCGATTGACGCCTGTGTTGCCCTGAGCGAAGTCATGCATTCTCGTCTGAGCGGTGAAACGCTGGAACACGCGATTGAAGTCAGTAAGGCTTCGATTACCAGCGTCGCGATGCTGGAAATGACGCAAGCGGGTCGCGAAATGACCGATGAAGAGCTGAAAGAGAACCCTGCCGTTGAGCAAGAATGGGATATTCAGTGGGAAATATTCCGACTTTTAGCCGATTGCGAAGAACGCGATCTTGAGCTGATAAAAGGGCTGCGTGCAGACCTGCGCGAGGCTGGTGAGAGCAATATTGGTATAATTTTTCAGCAATGACACCACAAAACGTGATTTAACGCCTGATTTGTCGTGCCTGAAGGCTTCCCATCCGCCCCCCGTCTGGTCTACATTTGGGGGGCGAAGAAAAGTGGCTATCGGTGCGTGTATGCAGGAGAGTGCTTTTCTGGCATTTCCGTCGCACTCGATGCTTAGCAAGCGATAAACACATTGTAAGGATAACTTATGAACAAGACTCAACTGATTGATGTAATTGCAGACAAAGCAGAACTGTCCAAAACACAGGCTAAAGCTGCTCTGGAATCCACTCTGGCTGCTATTACTGAGTCTCTGAAAGAAGGCGATGCTGTACAACTGGTTGGTTTCGGTACCTTCAAAGTGAACCACCGCGCTGAGCGTACTGGCCGCAACCCGCAGACCGGTCAAGAAATCAAAATCGCCGCAGCTAACGTACCGGCATTTGTTTCTGGTAAAGCACTGAAAGACGCGGTTAAGTAATTCGCGTGGCAGTGAACAGTTTTAACGAGGGGGCGGTTTCGCCCCTTTTGTCCATCTGGCGTCATACGCTTTGGCTTTCAGGTGTTCTGTTGCTGTCTGCCTGCAGTCGCCACTCTGAGCTTCCTCCGTTCACGGCCAGCGGTTATGTTGGCGATCACGGAGCGGTACGCGTTTGGCGTAAAGATTCCAACGATGATGTGCATCTGCTCTCCGTTTTTAGTCCGTGGCGAAGCGGCGACACAACCACCAGTGAGTACCGCTGGCAGGGTGACACCCTCTCTCTGATAGAACTCAACGTATACAGCCAACCGCCGGAGCATGTTCGCATCCGTTTCGACGATCGGGGTGAACTGAGTTTTATGCAGCGTGAAGTCGATGGACAAAAGCAGCAGCTTTCCAGCGATCAAATTGCGCTCTACCGCTACCGTGCCGATCAAACCCGTCAGACCAGCGATGCGCTGCGCCAGGGGCGTGTGGTATTACGGCAGGGGCGTTGGCATGCCGCCGAACGCACGGTCACTACGTGTGAAGGCGAGACGATCAAACCTGATTTAGATTCATGGGCGATAAACCATATCGAGCGCCGCCAGAGCCGCTCGTCGGTCGACGTGAGCGTGGCATGGCTGGAAGCGCCTGAGGGATCTCAGCTGTTGCTGGTCGCGAATTCTGATTTCTGTCGTTGGCAGCCAAAAGATAAAACATTTTAACGCCGGATGGCGACGCGAAAGCGTCTTATCCGGCTTACGGTATCCATCTGTAGGCCTGATTAGCGTAGCGCCATCAGGCATTAAGTTCTTTACCAGTGGCCCATACCCATATGACCCCCGCCACGATGGTAACTGCCGCCACCGCAACCCATGCCGGCTCCGCGAGGCACACCCGCCTCCGCCATGGCGACATCCCGTTTCACCCGTTGCTCATCCAGCGCTTGATTCAGAGATTCTATCTCTTTTGCGACGGCATTAATTTTTGCGCTGTCCAGCGGGCTGGCGGTGAGCAACGCGTTGTACTCATAACGTTTGGACGTCAACTGCTGGCGCAATGCGCGGGTCTGCGTGTAGTAATCATCAGCGATTTTCTGGGCTGCGGCCTGCTGCTCGGTGGTCATTGGCGTACCACCCTGTTGCCACATTCCCTCACCATTGCCCCAGTGATGTTGCGCCAGTGCCGGGGTGGAACCCAGAGCCATCAGCGAGAGGACCATTAGCGCCAGTTTATTATTCCGTTTCATCGTTCGTTCTCCTGTTGGTTAGCTTACTTTCTCTTTTGCATCTTCCGTGCCAACCTGGACGTCCTTGTGCTGCGGGGATCGCGCGGCTGCCGCCCGGGCGTAAGCGAGTAAAAATGACTCGCCAGAACAGCCCGGTGGGTCATTTTTACCCACCCGTTGTGAGGGTTTGTGCCTGAGAACAGGGTTATCAGGGTGAAAAGATGGCATGATTTCTGCTGTATACCTGAAATGAAGAAAGGAACGGCGGGAAAGGGAGAACGTATGCGTCTTGATAAGGATACGGCAGCAAAGTGGCTGAGCCGGTTATTACCGGCGGCGATCCTGATTTTGGTGGGGTGGTTTTCCATCATGACCATTCGGGACTACGGCCGGGAAAGTGATGCCGCTCGACAAACGTTACTGGAAAAGGGAAGCGTGCTGATCCGCGCCCTTGAGTCCGGTACGCGTGTGGGCATGGGAATGCGTATGCATCATGCGCAGCAACAAACGCTGCTGGAGCAAATGGCGGTACAGCCGGGCGTACTCTGGTTTGCCGTTGTCGATGAGCATGGCGTGATTATCACCCACAGTGATTCCTCTATGGTTGGTAAATCCCTCTACTCGCCGGATGTCCTGCGTCAGTTAAATCCTGGGGAACAAGAACGCTGGCGAAATATCGACTCATCGCCCGATGGGCATGATCAAATACCAGCCCTGGAAATTTATCGCCAGTTCCAGCCGTTGTATGGGGCCGGGAGGCACGGTATGGCACGCTGCTCCGGTAATGACGATCATGCGAATACGCCCACGCAAACCATCTTTATCGCTTTTGATGCCAGCGACCTGGCCGCGACTCAGGCCAGAGAGTGGCGTAATACGCTGATCGTTCTGTCTGCTCTGGCGGCGGTGCTGCTGGCTACCGTGCTGACGTTTTTCTGGTACCAACGCTATCAGCGTTCTTATAAAGAGCTACAGGACGCGATGAAGCGCAAAGAAAAGCTGATGGCGCTCGGACATCTGGCGGCGGGAGTCGCGCATGAAATCCGTAATCCACTGTCATCCATCAAGGGGTTAGCGAAATATTTTGCCGAACGCACTCCGGCGGGGGGAGAGTCGCATGAACTGGCGCAGGTGATGGCGAAAGAGGCCGATCGCTTAAATCGGGTGGTGAGTGAATTGCTGGAGCTGGTGAAGCCCGCGCACCTGACGCTGCAGCGGGTCGATCTTAATGAAGTCATCACCCACTCGCTGCATTTGGTTAGCCAGGATGCTCAGAGCCGGGAAATTCAACTGCAGTTTACGCCGAATGCTGCGTTACCCGCTATTCAAGCCGATCCCGACCGACTCACGCAGGTCCTGCTGAATTTATACCTCAACGCCATTCATGCTATCGGGCATCAGGGGACGGTTACGGTTTCAGCGAGTGAAAGTGGCGCCGATCGGGTTAAAATTAGGGTTACCGACAGCGGAAAGGGAATTGCGCCCGACCAGCTGGAGGCTATTTTTACTCCTTACTTTACGACGAAGGCAGACGGTACCGGGCTGGGACTGGCGGTGGTGCAAAACATCATTGAGCAGCACGGCGGAACCATTCAGGTGACCAGCGTGGAGGGTAGAGGCACCGTCTTTACTCTCTGGCTGCCGATCAATGCGAAACCACAGGATTGACAAGGATGACACACGGAAAAATCGATATTCTGGTTGTGGACGATGACGTCAGCCACTGCACTATTCTACAAGCGCTGCTGCGTGGCTGGGGCTATGACGTTGCGCTTGCCTATAGCGGACGAGAGGCGCTGGCGCAGGTGCGTGAACACGTCTTTGATCTGGTATTGTGCGATGTGCGTATGGCGGAGATGGACGGCATTGAAACGCTGAAAGAGATCAAAGCCCTGAATCCGGCGATTCCGGTCTTGATTATGACCGCTTTTTCTAGCGTGGAGACCGCGGTGGAAGCGTTAAAAACCGGGGCGCTGGATTACTTAATCAAACCACTGGATTTTGACAGTCTGCAGCACACGCTGGAAAAGGCGCTGGCGCATACCCGGGCGACCGGCGTCGACCCCGTAGCAGCCCCGGCAGCGCAGTTTGGCATGATTGGCAACAGTCCGGCGATGCAGCACCTGCTTAACGAAATTGCGATGGTTGCGCCGTCGGATGCGACGGTGCTTATTCACGGAGACTCCGGAACGGGCAAAGAACTGGTCGCCCGGGCGCTTCACGCCAGCAGTGCGCGCAGTGATAAACCACTGGTGACGCTCAACTGCGCGGCGCTGAATGAATCTCTGCTGGAATCTGAACTGTTCGGCCATGAAAAAGGCGCGTTTACCGGTGCCGATAAACGCCGGGAAGGGCGCTTTGTGGAAGCCGACGGCGGTACGCTGTTTCTTGATGAGATTGGCGATATCTCGCCGCTGATGCAGGTGCGCCTGCTGCGGGCAATTCAGGAGCGTGAAGTTCAGCGCGTAGGCAGTAATCAGACTATTGCTGTGGATGTCCGGCTGATTGCCGCCACCCATCGCGATCTAGCACAAGAGGTCAACGCCGGACGTTTTCGCCAGGATCTCTACTATCGCCTGAACGTCGTCACTATCGAGATGCCCGCATTACGTCAACGCCGGGAAGATATTCCGCTGCTGGCCGGGCATTTTCTCCAGCGCTTTGCTGAGCGTAACCGCAAAGCGGTGAAAGGTTTTACCCCGCAGGCAATGGATCTGCTGATCCATTACGACTGGCCGGGAAACATTCGTGAGCTGGAAAATGCGATTGAGCGTGCGGTGGTTCTGCTGACGGGAGAATACATTTCTGAACGCGAGCTGCCGTTGGCGATTGCCGCGACGCCAATAAAAGCAGAGAACAGTCCGGAGATCCAACCGCTGGTGGATGTTGAAAAAGAGGTGATTCTGGCAGCACTGGAAAAAACGGGCGGCAACAAAACTGAAGCCGCCCGTCAGTTAGGCATCACGCGCAAAACGCTATTGGCGAAAATTTCGCGTTAGCGCTGCTCGCGTTCGATGGCGCGCCAGCCGATATCGTTACGGCTAAAGCTGCCTTCCCAGCGGATGTCGGCCATTAACGCGTAAGCGCGCTTCTGCGCTTCTGCAACGGTATGACCCAGTGCGGTTGCGCACAGGACGCGGCCCCCATTGGTCAATACCGTGTCGTCGGCGGCGAGTTTCGTGCCGGCGTGGAACACTTTGCCGTCAGCGGCTTCTTCCAGCGGCAGGCCGTGGATCGCGTCTCCGGTACGGTAGTCGCCCGGATAACCCCCGGCGGCGATTACCACGCCCAGCGAGGCGCGCTCGTCCCACTCGGAGGTTTTTTCGTCCAGCTTACCGTCGCAGGCGGCGAGACACAGATCCACCAGGTCCGACTTCATGCGCAGCATGATCGGCTGGGTTTCCGGGTCGCCGAAGCGGCAGTTAAACTCGATAACCTTCGGGTTGCCCTGTTTGTCGATCATCAGGCCTGCGTACAGGAAACCGGTGTAGGTGTTACCTTCCGCCGCCATGCCTTTTACGGTTGGCCAGATGATGCGTTCCATGGTGCGCTGGTGAACGTCATCAGTTACAACAGGCGCAGGAGAGTATGCACCCATCCCGCCGGTGTTCGGACCGGTATCGCCATTGCCCACACGTTTGTGGTCCTGACTGGTAGCCATCGGCAGGACATGCTCGCCGTCGACCATCACGATAAAGCTTGCCTCTTCGCCGTCGAGGAACTCCTCGATCACAATGCGGTGGCCCGCGTCGCCAAACGCGTTGCCTGCCAGCATGTCGTGCACGGCGGCTTCAGCTTCTTCAAGCGTCATCGCCACGATAACGCCTTTACCGGCAGCCAGACCGTCGGCTTTAATGACGATCGGCGCGCCTTTCTCACGCAGATAGGCCAGCGCGGGCTCCACTTCAGTGAAGTTCTGGTATTCCGCCGTGGGAATATTATGGCGCGCGAGGAAATCTTTGGTGAACGCTTTAGAACCTTCCAACTGCGCAGCACCTTCGGTTGGGCCGAAGATTTTCAGACCGGCGGCACGGAAGGCATCGACCACGCCAATCACCAGCGGTGCCTCCGGACCAACGATGGTGAGATCGATCTTCTCGTTCTGGGCAAAGCTCAGCAGTGCCGGAATGTCGGTTACACCGATAGCCACGTTTTGCAGCGTCGGTTCCAGTGCGGTACCCGCATTGCCCGGTGCGACATAAACGGTTGAAACCAGCGGTGACTGGGCTGCTTTCCAGGCCAGCGCGTGTTCGCGCCCGCCGTTGCCAATTACTAATACTTTCATCGTCTGCTCCGTGGATTAATGGCGGAAGTGGCGCATGTCGGTAAAGATCATCGCAATACCGTGTTCGTCGGCAGCGGCAATCACCTCGTCATCACGAATGGAACCGCCTGGCTGGATAACACAGCTCACACCAACGGCTGCTGCGGCATCAATCCCGTCGCGGAACGGGAAGAAGGCGTCAGACGCCATTGCCGAACCTTTGACTTCCAGACCTTCGTCGGTGGCTTTAATCCCGGCGATCTTCGCGGAATAAACGCGGCTCATCTGACCTGCGCCTATGCCGATGGTCATGTTCTCTTTGGCGTAGACAATGGCGTTGGATTTCACGAACTTCGCGACTTTCCAGCAGAACAGCGCATCACGCAGTTCCTGCTCAGTAGGTTGACGTTTGGACACTACGCGCAGTTCACCCTCGGTGACCATACCCAGGTCACGATCCTGAACCAGCAGTCCGCCGTTCACGCGTTTGAAATCCAGGCCCGCAACACGCTCAGCCCACTGACCGCAGGTCAGGACGCGAACGTTCTGCTTAGCCGCCGTAATCTTCAGCGCTTCCTCAGTTGCTGACGGGGCGATGATCACCTCAACAAACTGGCGGGAGATAATGGCCTGTGCCGTTTCAGCATCCAGTTCGCGGTTAAAAGCGATGATGCCGCCGAACGCGGAGGTTGGATCGGTTTTGTACGCGCGGTCATAGGCATCAAGAATAGAGGAGCTGACTGCCACGCCGCACGGATTGGCATGCTTAACGATAACGCAGGCTGGATCGTTGAACTCTTTCACGCACTCGAGCGCGGCGTCGGTATCGGCGATGTTGTTATAAGAGAGCGCTTTGCCCTGTACCTGCGTTGCGGTGGCAACGGACGCCTCTTTAACATTCTCTTCTATATAGAAGGCCGCCTGCTGGTGGCTGTTTTCGCCGTAGCGCATATCCTGCTTCTTAATGAAGTTCAGGTTAAGAGTACGCGGGAAGCGACCTGCAGCGTCTTTGCTTTCACCGTGATAGGCCGGGACCATGCTGCCGAAGTAGTTGGCAATCATGCTGTCGTAGGCGGCGGTGTGTTCGAACGCTTTAATGGCGAGATCGAAACGGGTGTCGAGGGTCAGAGAACCTTCGTTGGCATCCATCTCTTCAATAATGGCATCGTAGTCATTGCTCTTTACTACGATAGCCACATCTTTATGGTTCTTGGCGGCCGAGCGCACCATGGTTGGGCCGCCGATATCGATATTCTCTACCGCATCTTCCAGCGAGCAGCCAACGCGAGCCACGGTCTCGGCGAACGGGTACAGGTTAACAACCACCATATCGATAGGGTCGATACCGTGTTGTTCCATTATTCCGTCATCCTGACCGCGACGGCCAAGAATGCCGCCGTGTACTTTTGGATGCAGGGTCTTCACGCGTCCATCCATCATTTCCGGGAAACCGGTGTAATCGGAAACTTCGGTCACTGGCAGACCTTTCTCTGCTAACAGGCGCGCAGTGCCACCTGTAGACAGCAGCTCCACACCGCGTGCGGAAAGTGCCTGAGCGAATTCGATAATACCTGCTTTGTCAGAAACACTGAGCAGAGCGCGGCGGACTGGACGACGTTGTTGCATGGTAAATCCCCTGGATTTGACTATAACAGAGAGCGTTAGCTGAGTTTTTGCGTAAAAACTCAGCTAACGCCCCTTACGGGGCATCCTTGTTTTGCCGCAGCATTGTAACGAAAACGTTTGCGCAACGCTCGCGAATTTTTCTTTTTCAATGTTGACCCTTATTTCGAGAGCTTAAAACCGTATATAGGTAGACAGGATCGCCGAAATGATGGGGATGTTTGTGGATAACTCTGTGTGCAAATAGGTATAAGGCGGGGTTTTGCTGTG
>NZ_SZWV01000104.1:0-2582 GCF_005280945.1 Citrobacter sp. wls718 | reverse complement strand
GAGATTCAGGGGGCCAGTCTAGAACTCTATGCCACCAGTCAGAATGCCGGTTTTATTCAGCCGGGGCAGCGTGTTGCACTTCGGTTCGCCGCATTCCCCTATCAGAAGTTTGGCGTTCAGTACGGGACTATCCGAGAGATAAGCCGTACAACGCTGACCCCTTCGGATTTACTCTCCGTATCCCCTGTGACCTGGAAAGAGAATGAAGGGCACTACCGCGTCATCGTCGAACCTGAGAATACCTTCATTCTGGCTTATGGAAAACAGGAACCCCTGCGCCCCGGCATGACCCTTGAGGGGGATGTCAGCCTGGATACCCGCCATTTGTGGGAGTGGCTGACCGAGCCACTCTGGAGCCTGAAAGGAAAACTGTAATGGATACCCTTAAATGGACCGGGAGAAAACAGCTCCCCCTCATCCGGCAGACAGAGTCTGCGGAATGTGGTCTGGCATGTCTGGTCATGATGGCCTGCTGGCATGGTCTGCAGACAGATTTACCCACCCTGCGCGAACGTTTCAGTATCAGCACACAGGGGATGACCCTGCAGAGGCTGATAGAGTGTGCAGCCGGTATCCGGTTGTCCTCCCGGGCCGTCCGGCTGGAGCCGGAAGACCTGAAATCCCTTTCTCTCCCGTGCATTCTCCACTGGAACATGAACCATTTCGTCGTGCTTTATAAAGTTCGCGGGAGCAGGCTGGTTATCCACGACCCGGACAAAGGGAAGATAACGCTCTCCCTGCAGGATGCAGGAAAACATTTCACCGGTGTCGCGCTGGAGTTGACGCCGGCCAGTGATTTTACCGCCCGGGATGAAAGAAAAAAAATTCGCCTGCGCCAACTGACAGGCAGGACACCCGGGCTGCTGGCCGCGATGTCGCGCATCATCATTTTTGCCCTGGCGCTGGAAATCCTGACGCTGAGTAGTCCACTTCTCAACCAGCTGGTAATTGATGAAGTGCTGGTTGCCGCCGATCGAAGTCTCCTGACCGTTATAATCATTGCCCTGCTGCTGCTGTCAATGACCCAGATGCTGCTGTCGCTGGCACGCCAGTGGGCCAGTATAACTCTGTCCGTCAATTTTAACATGCAGTGGACAGCCCGGGTTTTCCATCATCTGGTGCGTCTCCCGCTGGGCTGGTTTGATGCGCGCAGTAAGGGAAGTATCAATGCCCGTTTTGAGGCCGTGGATACCATCCAGGAGGCGCTGACCACGCAGGTACTGGAAGGTATTCTGGACGTGTTGCTCGTGATAACTGCGCTCTGTATGATGCTGCTGTACAGTCCGGAAATGACGCTGATAGCCGTACTGGCAGCCATTATCTACGGTGTGCTGAGGGCGTTGTGGTATCCGTCCCTTCGACAGTCGGCAGAAGATGCCTGGGACGCAGGTGCCAGGGAGTCCGGGCATTTTCTTGAAACCCTCAACGGTATTCTGAGCCTGAGAATTAACGGCGTGACAGCGCACCGTGAGGCCGCCTGGCTGAACCTCAACATTGTTCGCAGGAATACGCAGCTGCGACAGAGCCGTCAGCTGATGTGCTATGACATTGCACACACCCTGACCGGCAGCGTGGTATCAGCGATTATTTTGTGGAAAGGTGCCGGGGAAGTACTGAACGGTACCTTCACCGTCGGCATGCTGGTTGCTTATTTGTCCTACCAGATGCGTTTTTCATCCAGTATCAGCAGCCTGACCGATAAGTATTTTTCCTGGCGTATGCTTGATATCTACAACGAACGCCTGGCTGACATTGTGCTGACCCCGACAGAAGACTATCAGCAACAACCCGCTCAGGAAGACAATGATACTTCTGTCTTCCCGTCCGTATTCCGGGGGGATGTGGCCGACGGTGCCCGTGTTCCTTTATCCCTTGAGCATATAACCTTCAGCCACAAGGGAGGGAATAAACCGATACTCCGCGGGGTGTCGCTGACACTCCATCCTGGCGAGGTGATGGCCATTACCGGTCAATCCGGATGCGGGAAATCGACACTGGTGAAGCTTATCCTGGGGATCCACATCCCGGATGAGGGAACAATCAGGGCATTTGGCATACCGCATACCCACCCGGATTATTTTCAGGTACGTCAGCGAATCGGTACCGTACTGCAGGATGACCATCTTTTCAGGGGCTCCATTGCAGATAACATCATTTTTTTCAGTGGAGACCGCAATCATGAACGAATGATCCAGTGCGCCAGACTGGCACTTATCGACAGCGATATCATGTCTATGCCGATGGGGTATCAGACGCTGATTGGTGAAACCGGTGGAGGGCTTTCCGGAGGGCAAAAACAACGCATTCTGCTGGCCAGGGCTTTGTACAAGAAACCGGGATTTTTATTACTGGATGAAGCGACCAGCCATCTTGATGTTGAAAGTGAAATTCAGATAAGCCAGACACTACGTCAGCTGGGGCTTCCTGTCCTGCTGATAGCCCATCGCCCGGAAACCATAGCCTCTGCAGACCGGGTTCTGTATCTGGCAGACGGCTGCTTTATGGAGCTGAGGCACAAGCGCACCATTGATGATGGGCTGAACAAAAATTAACCTTAACGAATGGAAGGGACTTCCCCTGAT
>NZ_SZWV01000107.1:58886-67598 GCF_005280945.1 Citrobacter sp. wls718 | reverse complement strand
TGGAAATATAGGGGCCAATCCACCGACATGAGCCACATCCGCAGCGTTCCGTCGATTGAAGCCGGGAACAGCGCTTCGCACGCGATTGGGCTGGGGCAGATGAACCTGCATGGCTATCTGGCACGCGAAGGTATTGCCTATGGTTCAGCGGAGGGGCTGGATTTCACCAATCTCTATTTCTACACCGTCACCTGGCATGCCCTGCATACCTCCATGTTGCTGGCCAAAGAGCGTGGCCAGACTTTTGCCGGATTCAACCAGTCGCGCTACGCCAGCGGCGAGTATTTTGATCGCTATTTAAGCGGCGACTGGCAGCCAAAAACCGAGAAAGTCCGCGCGCTGTTTGCCACTCGCGGCGTGACGCTGCCGACGCGTGAAATGTGGTCACAGCTGCGTGAGGATGTGATGCGCTACGGTATTTATAACCAGAATTTACAGGCGGTGCCGCCAACCGGCTCCATCTCCTACATCAACCATGCCACCTCAAGTATTCATCCGATTGTGTCTAAGGTGGAGATTCGCAAAGAGGGTAAAACCGGGCGTGTGTATTACCCTGCCCCGTTTATGACCAACGAAAATCTGGCGCTGTATCAGGATGCCTACGAGATTGGCCCGCAAAAAATCATCGATACCTACACCGAGGCAACCAAACACGTCGATCAGGGGCTGTCGCTGACGCTGTTTTTCCCGGACACCGCCACCACCCGCGATATCAACAAAGCGCAAATCTACGCGTGGAAAAAAGGCATCAAAACGCTGTACTACATCCGACTGCGCCAGCTGGCGCTGGAAGGTACTGAAATTGAAGGCTGCGTGTCATGCGCGCTGTAAGGAGAGCAGGATGAAGCTAAACCGCGTGAGCGCCATCAACTAGAACAAAATTGAGGATGATAAAGATCTGGAGGTGTGGAACCGGCTGACCAGTAATTTCTGGTTGCCGGAAAAAGTCCCGCTGTCGAATGATATTCCCGCCTGGCAAACGCTGAGCGTCGCCGAGCAGCAGCTCACCATTCGCGTCTTTACCGGGCTGACGCTGCTCGACACCATTCAGAATATTGCCGGCGCGCCCGCGCTGATGGCGGATGCATTAACCCCACATGAAGAAGCGGTGTTGTCAAATATCAGCTTTATGGAAGCGGTGCACGCTCGTTCCTACAGCTCTATTTTCTCCACCCTTTGCCAGACCAAAGATGTGGATGCGGCCTACGCCTGGAGTGAGGAAAATGCCGCGCTGCAACGCAAAGCGCAGATTATTTTGCAGCATTACGCCAGCGATAATCCACTGAAGAAGAAAATTGCCAGCGTATTTCTGGAATCGTTCCTGTTCTATTCCGGCTTCTGGCTGCCGATGTATTTCTCCAGCCGCGGTAAGCTGACCAATACCGCCGATCTCATCCGTCTGATTATTCGTGATGAAGCCGTTCACGGTTATTACATTGGTTATAAATATCAAAAGGGGCTGGAGCATATTTCACTGTCAGCTCGTGAGGAACTGAAGAATTTTGCCCTCGATCTGCTGATGGATTTGTACGATAACGAAGTTCACTACACGGAAGTGTTGTATGCCGAAACCGCCTGGGCCGACGAGGTGAAAGCGTTCCTGTGTTACAACGCCAATAAAGCCTTGATGAACCTGGGTTATGAGGCCCTGTTCCCGGCGGAAATGGCGGATGTCAATCCGGCAATCCTCGCCGCGCTGTCGCCCAACGCCGATGAAAACCATGATTTTTTCTCCGGTTCAGGCTCGTCATACGTGATGGGGAAAGCCGTCGAAACTGAAGACGACGACTGGAATTTCTAGATCTCATTTTCGCGGAAAATACCCTACACTTTTCGCGTTAATATTTTAACGGGATCACATTTTTATCACACAAAGATCATTGTGTGATCTACACTCAATATTAGCCGCATTATTCGCCTGAGTTTCAACAATTCAGGCGACTTTTTACTGCCATTTACAAAAAATATCAAAGAAGTTTCATCTACGCTCAGCCCTTATATCACGGGAAATCTCGCCATCTGGCCTTTGGCAATATTCATGCCACAACCAAATTCAGGGTTGTCTCAGATTCTCAGTATGTTAGGGTAGAAAAAGATAACTATTTTCACCAGGTACTATATCGATATAAACAAATAACAGGAATAATTCTATTGCATGGCAATTAAATTAGAAGTTAAAAATCTCTATAAGATATTTGGCGAGCACCCCCAGAGAGCGTTCAAATATATTGAAAAAGGATTTTCAAAAGAGCAGATTCTGGAAAAAACAGGGCTATCGCTTGGCGTTAAAGACGCCAGTCTGGCCATTGAAGAAGGCGAGATATTTGTCATCATGGGATTATCCGGTTCGGGTAAATCCACAATGGTACGCCTTCTCAATCGCCTGATTGAACCCACCCGCGGGCAGGTACTGATTGACGGCGTGGATATCGCCAGGATATCCGATGCCGAGCTTCGCGAGGTGCGCAGAAAAAAGATTGCGATGGTATTCCAGTCCTTTGCCCTAATGCCGCACATGACGGTACTCGACAATACGGCCTTCGGTATGGAGTTAGCCGGTATTGCTGCGGATGAACGTCGTGACAAAGCGCTGGATGCGCTCCGCCAGGTCGGGCTTGAGAATTACGCTCACGGATACCCGGATGAACTCTCCGGTGGTATGCGCCAGCGTGTCGGTCTCGCCCGCGCATTAGCCATTAACCCTGACATCTTATTAATGGATGAAGCCTTCTCTGCGCTCGATCCTTTAATTCGTACCGAGATGCAGGATGAGTTGGTAAAACTGCAGGCAAAGCATCAGAGAACCGTGGTCTTTATTTCCCACGATCTCGACGAAGCCATGCGCATTGGTGACCGCATCGCTATTATGCAAAATGGTGAAGTGGTGCAGGTCGGTACCCCGGATGAAATCCTGAATAACCCGGCCAATGATTATGTGCGCACCTTCTTCCGTGGTGTTGATATTAGCCAGGTATTCAGCGCGAAAGATATTTCCCGTCGTAGCCCTGAAGGCTTAATTCGCAAAACACCAGGGATTGGCCCACGTTCGGCACTGCAATTATTGCAGGATAAAGATCGTGAATTTGGTTACGTGATTGAACGCGGAAACAAGTTTGTTGGCGTGGTCTCCATCGACTCATTAAAAACCGCCTTACGTCAGGCGCAGGGTATTGAAGCCGCACTGATCGACGAACCGTTAGCCGTAGAGGCGAAAACGCCGCTGAGCGAGCTGCTTTCTCATGTCGGGCAAGCACCGTGCGCGGTACCGGTTGTCGATGAGGAACATCAGTATGTGGGCATTATTTCCAAACGCATGCTGCTACAGGCTTTAGATCGCGAGGGGGCAAACAATGACTGATCAAACAAATCCGTGGGACACGACACCAGCAGCCGATAGCGCTGCACAATCCGCTGATGCCTGGGGTACGGCGTCAAGCGCGCCTACCGACGGCGGCAGCGCAGACTGGCTGACCAGCGCGCCCGCGCCAGCACCTGAGCATTTCAATATTATGGATCCGTTCCATAAAACGCTGATCCCGCTCGATAGCTGGGTCACCGAAGGGATCGACTGGGTGGTGACCCATTTTCGTCCCGTCTTCCAGGGCATTCGTGTCCCGGTAGATTACATTCTCAACGGCTTCCAGCAACTGCTGCTGGGTATGCCTGCGCCGGTGGCGATTATTCTTTTCGCTTTAATCGCCTGGCAGATTTCCGGCGTCGGGATGGGCGTTGCCACGCTGATTTCACTGGTCGCGATTGGCGCGATTGGCGCCTGGTCACAGGCGATGATCACCCTGGCGCTGGTGCTGACCGCGCTGCTGTTCTGTGTGCTAATCGGTTTACCGATGGGGATCTGGCTGGCGCGCAGTCCGCGTGCGGCAAAGATCGTTCGTCCCCTGCTCGATGCCATGCAAACCACGCCTGCGTTCGTCTATCTGGTGCCGATTGTGATGTTATTCGGCATTGGTAACGTGCCGGGCGTCGTGGTGACGATTATCTTCGCCCTGCCACCGATTGTGCGTCTGACCATTCTGGGTATTAACCAGGTGCCAGCCGACCTGATTGAAGCTTCGCGCTCCTTTGGTGCCAGCCCGCGTCAGATGCTGTTTAAAGTCCAGCTGCCGCTGGCGATGCCCACCATTATGGCGGGGGTTAACCAGACGCTGATGCTGGCGCTTTCCATGGTCGTCATCGCCTCGATGATCGCCGTCGGTGGATTGGGTCAGATGGTACTGCGCGGTATCGGGCGTCTCGATATGGGGCTGGCTACCGTTGGCGGGGTTGGGATTGTGATCCTCGCCATCATTCTGGACCGCCTGACGCAGGCCGTCGGTCGCGACTCGCGCAGCCGGGGTAACCGTCGCTGGTACACCACCGGCCCTGTTGGGCTTATCACCCGCCCTTTCACTAAGTAATTCACCTGTTGCCCGGTGGTATTGCGCTTACCGGGCCTGCACGTCCCTCCAATAATTAAAGGAATAACGATGCGACATACCGTACTTTTTGCCACAGCGTTTGCCACCCTTGTCTCCACCAGCGCTTTCGCTGCCGACCTGCCGGGCAAAGGCATCACCGTGCAACCTATCCAGAGCACGATCTCTGAAGAATCGTTCCAGACACAGCTGGTCGCTCGTGCGCTGGAAAAGCTGGGTTATACCGTCAACAAAGCCAGCGAAGTTGACTACAACGTCGGCTACACCTCTATTGCTTCTGGCGATGCCACCTTTACCGCCGTGAACTGGCAGCCACTGCATGACGACATGTACGCCGCCGCGGGCGGAGACAAAAAGTTTTATCGCGAAGGGGTATTCGTGACGGGGGCTGCACAGGGGTATCTGATCGACAAAAAAACCGCTGAGCAGTACAAAATCACCAATATCGCCCAGTTGAAAGACCCAAAGATTGCCAAAATCTTTGATACCAACGGCGACGGTAAAGCTGACATGATGGGCTGTTCACCCGGCTGGGGCTGCGAAGCGGTCATCAACCACCAGAATAAAGCCTTCGATCTGGAAAAAACGGTCGACGTCAGCCACGGCAACTACGCGGCGATGATGGCTGACACCATCACGCGCTTTAAAGAAGGCAAACCGATTCTCTACTACACCTGGACACCATACTGGGTGAGCGACGTGATGAAGCCGGGCAAAGACGTGGTCTGGCTGCAGGTGCCGTTCTCTTCCCTGCCGGGTGAGCAGAAAGACATTGACACCAAGCTGCCAAACGGCGCGAACTACGGCTTCCCGGTCAACACCATGCATATCGTTGCCAACAAGGCATGGGCAGAGAAAAACCCGGCCGCGGCGAAGCTGTTTGCCATCATCAAGCTGCCACTGGCGGACATCAACGCACAGAACGCGATGATGCATGAGGGCAAAGCTTCCGAAGCCGATGTGCAGGGTCACGTTGACGGTTGGATCAAAGCCCACCAGCAGCAGTTCGACGGCTGGGTAAAAGAAGCATTAGCTGCGCAGAAGTAACCCACTCGTAGGCCTGATAAGCGTAGCGCCATCAGGCACAGTAAGTAACCACACCAATGCTGGATGGTGGCGCAATGCGCCTTATCCGGCACGCATCTCTTCACTCGCCCGAAACCGCACAATCCATCACCTAACAAATCAGCAACATTTATCCACTTCCGTTATGATTGTTTCAGAAATCCATTATTCAGCTGAAAACAATGACAAATTCCTCTCAGGGACTTAGCCGATCGCTGATCCTGCTCATGTCCATCGCCACGGGTCTCGCCGTCGCCAGTAACTATTACGCCCAGCCGCTGCTCGATACCATCGCGCGCAACTTCTCATTATCTGCCAGTACCGCAGGCTTTATCGTCACCGCGGCACAGCTTGGCTACGCCGCGGGCCTACTGTTTCTGGTACCGCTTGGCGATATGTTTGAGCGGCGGGGGCTTATCGTGTCCATGACGTTACTCGCCGCTGGCGGCATGTTGATTACCGCCAGCAGCCAGTCGTTGGGCATGCTGATCCTCGGCACGGCACTGACCGGGTTGTTTTCCGTCGTAGCACAAATATTGGTTCCGCTGGCGGCCACACTCGCCACGCCGGAGACACGCGGCAAAGTTGTCGGCACCATTATGAGCGGTCTGCTGTTGGGGATTTTACTGGCTCGTACGGTGGCCGGGCTGCTGGCGAATCTCGGCGGCTGGCGCACGGTATTTTGGGTCGCCTCGGTGCTGATGGCGCTAATGGCTATCGCGCTATGGCGCGGACTGCCGAAGATGAAATCAGAAACCCATCTCAACTATCCACAGTTGTTAGGCTCGGTCTTCAGCCTGTTTATCCACGATAAACTGCTGCGTACCCGGGCGATGCTGGGCTGCCTGACGTTTGCCAACTTTAGTATTCTCTGGACATCAATGGCATTTTTGCTGGCGGCACCGCCGTTTAACTATTCAGAAGGCATGATTGGCCTGTTTGGCCTGGCCGGTGCCGCCGGTGCGCTCGGCGCTCGTCCTGCTGGTGGATTTGCTGATAAGGGCAAATCCCATCTCACCACGACATTAGGTCTGTTGTTACTGCTGCTCTCCTGGCTGGCAATCTGGTTGGGTCATACGTCAGTACCGATGCTGATAATTGGCATTCTGGTACTGGATCTCACCGTTCAGGGCGTGCATATCACCAACCAGACGGTTATTTACCGCATTCACCCGGATGCGCGTAACCGACTGACCGCCGGCTATATGACCAGCTATTTTATTGGCGGGGCGGCAGGTTCACTGATTTCAGCCTCTGCCTGGCAGCATGCCGGCTGGGCTGGCGTTTGTCTGGCAGGATCGACCGTTGCCGTACTCAACCTGCTGGTCTGGTGGCGAGGTTTTCACCGCCAGGAAGCCGTAAATTAAGCGTATCGCGCGTGTTTGCCGCTGATTGAGCTCCTCAGGGTGTTAAGGAGCTCATCAGTCTGCTAAGGTTATAACTCATTGAGCCAGGTTATTTAAATTTCGGTAATGAAGCCTATAATCCTATGGAAAGCCCTGTTCCCCAGTCAGACCCCAGCCCGGCAACCTTAACGGAAGGATTCAAAGACAGTCTGCCGATCGTCATCAGCTATATTCCGGTCGCCTTTGCATTTGGTCTCAATGCCACTCGCCTGGGCTTTACGCCCGTCGAAAGCGTCTTTTTCTCCTGCATTATCTATGCCGGTGCCAGCCAGTTCGTCATCACTACCATGCTTGCCGCGGGCAGTTCGCTATGGGTCGCCGCGCTCACCGTGATGGCCATGGACGTACGCCATGTGTTGTATGGCCCTTCCCTGCGCAGCCGCATCGCCCAACGACTCAGTAAACCTAAAAGCGCAGTGTGGGCCTTTGGCCTCACTGATGAAGTGTTTGCCGCCGCAACGGCGAAGCTGGTGCGGGACAATCGCCGCTGGAGTGAGAACTGGATGATGGGGATCGCACTATGTGCCTGGATTTCCTGGGTATTCGGTACGATTATTGGCGCATTCTCCGGCAGTGGCTTACTGAAGGATTTTCCGGCGGTCGAAGCGGCGCTAGGTTTTATGCTCCCGGCGCTGTTTATGAGTTTTCTGCTCGCGTCATTTCAGCGTAAACAGTCGCTGTGTGTGACCGCGGCACTCGGCGGAGCACTGGCGGGCGTGACGTTTTTTTCTATTCCTGCCGCCATACTCGCTGGCATTGTTTGCGGATGTCTGACGGCGCTTATCCAGTCATTCTGGCAGGGGGCGCCTGATGAGTTATGAGGTTCTGCTGCTTGGCCTGCTGGTTGGCGGCGTCAACTACTGCTTTCGTTATTTACCGCTGCGTCTGGGGGTGGGAAATGTTCGCCCGACAAAACGCGGCGCAACCGGCATTTTACTCGACACCATTGGCATAGCATCAATTTGCGCCCTACTGGTGGTGTCTACCGCACCTGAAGTTATGCACGACGCTCGTCGGTTTGTGCCAACGTTGGTGGGGTTTGTTGTACTGGGCGCAAGCTATTTTAAGACCCGCAGCATCATCATTCCGACATTGCTGAGTGCTCTGGGCTACGGATTAGCCTGGAAAATGTGGGTTGTTTTATAGGTAAAAATAATCATTTTAAATAAATAATACATTTACTTTATTTGTCACTGTCGTTACTATATCGGCTGAAATTAATGAGGTTATACCCAAATGGATAGTTCGTTTACGCCCATTGAACAAATGCTAAAATTTCGCGCCAGCCGCTACGAAGAATTCCCTTACCAGGAAGTTCTTCTGACTCGTCTTTGCATGCACATGCAGGGCAAGCTGCTGGAAAACCGCAATAAAATGCTGAAAGCTCAAGGGATTAACGAGACGTTGTTTATGGCGTTGATTACGCTGGAGTCTCAGGAAAACCACAGTATTCAGCCTTCTGAACTGAGTTGCGCACTGGGTTCGTCGCGGACTAACGCCACGCGTATCGCGGATGAGTTAGAAAAACGTGGCTGGATCGAGCGTCGCGAAAGCGATAACGATCGCCGCTGCCTGCATCTACAGTTGACCGAGAAAGGCCATGCATTCTTGCAAGAGGTATTACCGCCTCAGCATAACTGTCTGCATCAGCTCTGGTCATCTCTTAGCACCACAGAAAAAGATCAGCTTGAGCACATCACCCGCAAGCTTCTGACCCGTCTTGATCAGATGGAACAGGATGGCACGGTACTCGACGCGCTGCGTTAACGCGCCGACACGCTCAAAAATCCAGATTGATAAATGAAAAA
>NZ_SZWV01000107.1:46444-58828 GCF_005280945.1 Citrobacter sp. wls718 | reverse complement strand
TCGGCTCAGCCGATGTGAAAAAAAATAAGATCGTGGAGAACAACATGAGCGCAAATGCGGAGACTCAAACCCCGCAGCAACCGGTCAAGAAGAATGGCAAACGTAAAAGTATGCTGCTGCTTCTGACCTTGCTCTTTATTATCATTGCCGTGGCATATGGGATTTATTGGTTTTTAGTACTGCGTCATGTCGAAGAGACAGACGATGCGTACGTGGCAGGGAACCAGGTTCAAATCATGGCGCAGGTATCAGGCAGCGTGACGAAAGTCTGGGCTGATAACACTGACTATGTCAAACAAGGCGACGTGCTGGTGACCCTCGACCAGACGGACGCTAAGCAGGCGCTTGAAAAAGCCAAAACCGCGCTGGCCTCCAGCGTGCGCCAGACGCACCAGTTGATGATCAACAGCAAGCAGCTTCAGGCCAGCATTGAGGTGCAGAAAACCGCCCTGGCGCAGGCACAAAGCGACTTTAATCGCCGCGTCCCATTGGGAAATGCTAACCTGATCGGTCGCGAAGAACTGCAACATGCGCGTGATGCCGTTGCCAGCGCGCAGGCTCAGCTTGATGTCGCAATACAGCAATACAATGCCAACCAGGCGATGATCCTCGGCAGTAAGCTTGAAGACCAGCCTGCCGTGCAACAAGCGGCCACCGAAGTGCGTAATGCCTGGCTGGCGCTGGAACGTACCAAAATTGTTAGCCCGATGACCGGCTACGTGTCCCGTCGTGCCGTGCAGCCTGGCGCGCAGATTAGCCCAACCACACCGCTGATGGCCGTTGTCCCTGCCACCAACCTGTGGGTGGACGCCAACTTCAAAGAAACCCAGCTTGCGCATATGCGCATCGGCCAACCGGCAACGGTGATCAGTGATATTTACGGCGATGACGTGAAATACACCGGTAAGGTTGTCGGCCTCGATATGGGGACCGGTAGCGCCTTCTCGCTGCTGCCAGCACAGAACGCAACCGGTAACTGGATCAAAGTCGTCCAGCGTCTGCCCGTGCGTATTGAACTGGATGCCCAGCAGTTAGCGCAACATCCACTGCGTATTGGCCTGTCTACGCTGGTAACGGTCGATACCCAAAATCGTGACGGACAGATTCTGGCAAGCCAGGTGCGTACGACGCCGGTTGCAGAAAGTAATGCTCGAGAAATCAACCTTGCTCCGGTCAATAAAATGATCGAAGAGATCGTGCGGGCCAACGCGGGCTAATTCAAAGGTGCGTGTGATGCAACAGCAAAAACCGCTGGAAGGCGCGCAGCTCGTCATTATGACGATCGCGTTGTCACTGGCGACATTCATGCAGGTGCTGGACTCCACCATTGCTAACGTGGCGATCCCCACTATTGCCGGGAACCTCGGCTCTTCATTGAGCCAGGGGACCTGGGTGATCACCTCTTTCGGGGTGGCGAATGCTATCTCCATTCCGATCACCGGCTGGCTGGCCAAACGCTTTGGCGAAGTAAAGCTGTTCATGTGGTCCACCATCGGCTTTGTCATTGCGTCCTGGGCGTGTGGGATGTCCAACAGCCTGACCATGCTGATTTTCTTCCGCGTGATTCAGGGGATTGTCGCCGGTCCATTAATTCCGCTTTCACAAAGCCTGTTACTGAATAACTATCCGCCCGCCAAACGGTCTATCGCCCTCGCGCTGTGGTCGATGACGGTGATTGTCGCCCCTATTTGTAGCCCGATTCTCGGAGGCTATATCAGCGACAACTATCACTGGGGCTGGATATTCTTCATTAACGTGCCGATCGGGGCGGTGGTGGTGTTGATGACGCTACAAACCCTGCGCGGCCGGGAAACCCGTACCGAACAGCGACGCATTGACGCTATTGGTCTGGCGCTGCTGGTTGTTGGTATCGGCAGTTTGCAGATTATGCTCGATCGCGGTAAAGAGCTGGACTGGTTCGCCTCGCAGGAGATAATTATCCTGACGGTCGTCGCCGTGGTAGCCATTAGCTTCCTGATTGTCTGGGAGCTTACCGACGATAACCCGATTGTCGATCTCTCGCTGTTTAAGTCGCGAAACTTTACCATCGGCTGCCTGTGTATCAGCCTGGCCTATATGCTCTACTTCGGCGCTATCGTCCTGCTGCCGCAGTTGTTGCAGGAGGTCTACGGATATACAGCGACCTGGGCAGGCCTGGCCTCCGCACCGGTGGGGATAATTCCGGTGATCCTGTCGCCGATTATTGGTCGTTTCGCCCACAAGCTGGATATGCGTCGGCTGGTCACGTTTAGTTTTATTATGTATGCCGTCTGTTTCTACTGGCGCGCGTGGACGTTCGAACCCGGTATGGATTTTGGCGCATCGGCCTGGCCGCAATTTATTCAGGGGTTCGCCGTAGCCTGCTTCTTTATGCCACTGACCACCATCACGCTGTCTGGCTTACCGCCTGAGCGTCTGGCAGCGGCGTCAAGCTTGTCTAACTTTACGCGAACGCTGGCAGGCTCAATCGGCACATCGATTACCACAACGATGTGGACTAGCCGTGAGTCGCTACATCACGCGCAGTTGACGGAGTCAGTAAACCCCTACAATCCTAATGCACAGGCGATGTATAGCCAGTTGCAGGATCTTGGGATGACCCAGCAGCAGGCCTCCGGCTGGCTAGCGCAGCAAATTACCAACCAGGGGCTGATAATTTCCGCCAACGAAATCTTCTGGATGTCGGCGGGGATATTCATCCTACTGCTCAGCCTGGTGTGGTTCGCCAAACCGCCATTCGGCGCGGGCGGCGGCGGCGGTGGAGCGCACTAACTCGATGTTTAAAGGGATCTGCGGATCCCTTTTTATTACATACCAGATTGCTAATCCGTTACCTGTCTGAACTCAAGCCAGTCGATCACCATGCCCGGTTTGGTCGCCTCAAACTGCAACAGATAGTTACCCGCCGTCATATCGATGCGGCATAGCTTCTGCGTAATCTGCTTCCCCAGCGCCCCGTGGGTCTGGATCGTGGCGACCACGCAGCCATTGAGCAGTAAGTTGCACCCAGTCTGGGCTAACGCCAGCCCCGCCGATGACGCGCTGAGCAGCAGATCGTAGGTCGCATCCTTCTCAAGGCTAATCACCCTCTCTCCGCTGTAGCGCAGCCGTGATACCGACGCTACCTTGATAGCTCCCCTATCCGCCAGCATAGCATCCGCATGGAATTTAGCCCTGGTTACCCGCGGCACGTCTCCCCGTTTAGCTACCTGCGTAGACAGGAGAAAACTCAGAATATTGCGGGCACAACGTTGCAGTTCCCCCAGCGTCAGCGTTCCGTCCTCCAGCGCTGAGAGCGTATTGTCATCACCGGCATTAATCTCCGCACCGTTGTTATTGACCACCATATAGAGGTCATTTTGCGCGCGGATCATCGCCGCCGTGTTGTTAACACTCGCCTCCCCCGCAGTGACAGGATCGTTCATTTTTGCCCACCAGTCCGTCATCACAATGCCCTGAAATCCCCAATCGTCGCGTAATATTGTCGTGTTCAGGCAATAATTCGCAGCAGACCAGTGCGCATTGACGGGGTTATAGGCGGTCATCACCGCACTCGCGCCACCGTGTTTGACGGCATATTCAAATCCCTTCAGATAAATTTCACGTAACGCCCTGGCCGAGACCACCGCATCAACCTGGGCGCGGGAAAACTCCTGACTGTTACAGGCAAAATGTTTCAGCGTCGCAATGCCCCCGCCAGCGCGAATACCTCGCGTCATCGCAGCAGCCATCATGCCTGTCACTAAAGGGTCCTCCGAATAATATTCAAAGTTGCGCCCGTTCAGTGGATGACGGTGAATATTCAGACCCGGCCCCAGCAGAACATCAATGTGATTTTGCTGTAGCTCCTTTCCTTCCATCATATACAGGCGCTCAACCAGCACCGGATCCCATGTGCAGGCCAGCAACGTCCCACTGGGAAGCAACGTGGCTTTTGCGCCATTATCCATGCGGATACCCGATGGACCATCCGCCGTAGACGCCACGGGTATCCCTTTTTCTCGCAGACTGTCGGTCACTCCGCCAAATGCAGATGCCACGCCGGGCGTCACTTTGAGACTACACATCCCCTCTCCGCGCACCAGACAGGCCAATTCCTCCACGGAAAGCTGGGCCAGAAATGTCTCCAGACAACGATGGCCTTGCACAACATCGCTGAAATGGATGCCTTTGTTGCCGGTCAACGGCTGCGCGGGAGGTAAACGCGATAAGATACGATCGCGTAAGGAGAAAGAGCGGCGCGGCGTGTCCTCCCATGCCTCTAACCAGCTCCCCTGTTGATGACGACCAGGCCGTAGGCGGGAGAACGCCACGCTGGGCGCCAGCGCCTGTTCATGGCGGGAGAAAACCTGGACGGATGGCACGATGAGCTCTTCACGCCCCGCGAAGCTAACCGGCTGGAGGTCACGCACGCTGTTACCGACGAACAAACAATACCCGCCCGCTTCCAGTAACCAACAGTGCGGATGACCGCTATCCCCGCTGTCATCCCACGATGTCAGACGCTCGCCAGGGATCGCCAGATCAATAATTTCACGCTCTCCCGGTTGCAGGAGATGGGTTTTACCAAAGGCAACCAGCACGCGCGAGGGCTTACCCAGCGCGCCTTGCGGTGCTTGCAGATAGACTTGAACAACCTCACTCCCCGCCCAGGTTTCGCCCGTATTCTGCACCGCAACGCTTAATTGAAAGCTGAGGGGATCGGTAATCACCTCCGCAGAGATAACCTCAAGGGTAAATGACGTATAGGAAAGCCCAAAGCCAAAGGGATACTGCACGCGCTGAGGGCAAAACGTTTCGAAATAACGATAACCGACATAAATATCTTCCTGATAAATATTCTGTCTGTCGCTTCCCCAGCAGGAGGCAGAGGGGTAATCCTCCAGTGAGTACGCAATACTGTCGGTCAGTTTTCCGCAGGGCGTGATCTCGCCGCACAATAACGCGGCGACGGCCTGTGCGCCAAACGCACCACCGTGCCAGGCGCATAGTATCGCCCCAATTCGCCCGCGTAATTCCGGGGTCTCAACCCACGACATGTCGATAATAGAAGAAATATTGAGTACGACTATCACATCGTTAAAGTGACGACAGACGCAGGCCAGCAGAGAATATTCGTCAGGGGTCAGTCGATATCCGCCAGCAACATCGGCATTGTCTTTATCTTCTCCAGCGGTTCGACCAATAACCACAACGGCCTTTTGCGATATCGTCTTCGCCTGCGCCACTTCACCTTCCTGCAGCGGCATCTCTTGTTGAAACCAGGGTTCCTGTGCCCAACCGCCGCCGCCGTTATCAAACGGATTTTCACCGACCCATTGCTCATACTTCTGCGCCAGCACGGGGTTTAACCGTGCAGAACAGCGTTCGCGCAAAGCCTGTAGTAAGTGACATTGCGCGACAACGTTAACGGCCCCGCCCGACCCTGTCCCACTGCGGTAATAATCAATCTGCGTGCGCCCAAACAGCGCAATAGTATCCTCAGGGCGCAGGGGAAGCACCGCATGATCATTTTTAAGTAGTACCGCCCCTTGTGCCGCAACAATCGTGGCAAACTCGCTAAACCCGTCAAGCGGTTTACCCATAAAATTCAAATGCATAATTGAGAAGCCCTGTGTCCATTGCCTTATTCTGTACTGAAATAAAACAAGGCCCATCGTTGATGGGCCTTGTGATTATCAGAAGTAATATTTGAATCTCAAACGTCCGCCGTAACGCGCATCTTCGCTGCTGTCGCCGTTATGTGGATCGGCCTCGACCCATGAGGCATAGGCACCGAGATAGATATTAAAGTTTTTCATATCCATCACGTTGGGGAATAAATATGAAGCATGGATGGTGTGGATATCATAATTGCCTGGATCGGTGATCCAGCAGTCATCTTCACACACGGCATCAATATTGGTCGCGTTGAACGCTTCAATTTTGTTATGCGCATAGATGTAACCCAGTTCAAAGCGATGCCATAACGCATTCACCCCGGCAGTAAAGTCGGTTTCATCGGTCGCATCCATATACGCCGTGTTGAGGTTAATGACAGCCCCCTCTTCAGGATCGGTTTTTTGTCCGTTCCAGGTCATGGTAAAACCATAGCCCGTACGATCTGACTGATCGATCCACTTGCCGTTATCGTAATAACCATAGGCGTTATTCACGACATTACTTTCCATCGCCAGCGCCGTGGAGAAGCGGCCATTTTGCCAGGCGATAACCGGTCGAACATAGGCCACATTTTTATCGCTGGTTAAATCCATGCCGTGATACTGCTTCTCGGAGAACAACGTACTGCCATTTTCCAGCAGCGTATTCACTTCAAAATACCAGTTATCGATGGTTTTACTCAGCAGGAAGTTACCGCCACTGTCGCTACGTCCACGCCCCTCTTTCATCATATAGATGTAGCCGTAGCCGTCACTGTAGAGGTCATTCGCCGTATTCCCCGAATACTCAACAAAGGTATCCTGATTCAGCGGGAACATATCATAGGCTTCAAAGCGCCCGACCTTAATTTTCCAGTCGTTCTCACGCCCAAAGAAGAAGACCGCATCATCGAGATTCATTTTGCCGGTCAGATCAGCCAGCGGCTGGACCGAGAAACCGGCAAAGTTACCGTTGTTCAGCCGCTGGTAGCCATCAAATCCCAGCAGCAGACGTCCGTTGATATCCCAGCGCTCATTGGTTCCCGGCGCCCAGTCTTTGTTGGCGGAGGTGCGCATTGATGTCAGGCTACCGGAACGACTGGCAGCATCCATATTAAACTCCACATCACCGTAGAATTTAATATCGCTGAATCCGGATAACGTCAGTTTTGGTGGGTTAGCGCCTGCTGCGACGGGTTCGGCTGATTCAACTTTCACCGTAGGTGCTGCCGCTACCTGTTGTTGCTGTAGCGACTGAACCTGCGACTCGGCGTCAGTTGCCCGCTGTTCTGCGCGAATAACACGCTGCTCCAGTTCAGCAAGACGTTGCTCAATGGTACTATTATTTGCAGCCCACAGGTTTTGAGATAAGCAAGCACCGATCATCAGCGCCAAATATTTCGCTTTCATTATTCATCCCTAAAGTTTGATGTATACCAGATGAGATGTCGTAAACATCTCATCCTCCTGCTATTACAATATTTTGGTTATTATCAGGAATGCGCAAACTTACCGCTTTTAAGGTCGGTGACAATGCCATTCATTCTTGCTTCTGTTAATCCATAGAATTTAATAGAGAATGCCGTCAGAATATAAAATATTGCAGGAATAATGGTAAATAATAACGTAACGCCCTGTACGGCAGACGCGGACTGCACAGCACTACCTGAGGCATAATCAAATGCTGCGAGTACCCAGCCCAAAATAGCACCACCAACGGCAACACCCAATTTGATGACAAAAATATTTGCTGCGACGTTCATTCCGGTAATTCGACGGTGCGTTTTCCATTCACCGTAATTATTCGCATCGGTAATCATCGACCATTGCAGAGCACCATTACCGCCCTGAATAATGGAAATAATAATATGAACCGCAAGCACAACTATCCAATACTGAACCGGCACAAAGAAGCACAGCACACCAAATACGGCTGTGAGTAAGTTAACCCAAAAAGAGAGTTTGATTTTACAGAACCGGGTACCAAAGGGTTTAGCAAGTATCGACCCCAGCATTGAGGCAAACATGCTACCCAGCATAAAGATGGTAATAATATCAGCGCCTTTGTTCAGCACCGTGTTAACGTAGTAAACGACTGCCCCACCGCGCAGCACCACCGCAACCAGCATCATAAAGTTATAAACAGATAAAATACGCCACTGTTCATTCTTGAATAAAATTTTTACATCACGGGTAATATTGAGGTTTTCCTCTTTGATCGGCTGCACACGTTCTTTGGTGGTTAAAAAACAGATGATAAACATCAGACAACCAATGACGCCGAAGATAGCCATTGAAACCTGAATCCCCGTCGCTCTATCACCAGGATAGAGATAATCTGCCAGCGGTAAAATTAACGCTGTTCCCAGCGCACCGCCGATTGGTGTAATCGCAAAACGCCATGACTGCAAGGACAGGTTTTCACGCGGGTCGGACGTCAGCGCAGCACCCAGTGAG
Organism: Citrobacter sp. wls718; assembly: GCF_005280945.1. Classification (NCBI taxonomy): domain Bacteria; kingdom Pseudomonadati; phylum Pseudomonadota; class Gammaproteobacteria; order Enterobacterales; family Enterobacteriaceae; genus Citrobacter; species Citrobacter sp. wls718. The sequence goes on along the minus strand of NZ_SZWV01000107.1, from coordinate 50,732 downwards.
CAGTAAGGAATATTAATGGCTGTATACATCAGCGTCATAAAGATATATGCCGCCACCGCATAGACCACTTTTCCACTGTCGGAAAAATCAGGAATGGAATAAACCAGCACACAGCTGACGGCAAAGGGTACACAAATCGCCAGTAGCCATGGGCGAAAACGTCCCCAGCGCGTGGAGGTTGCATCGGCAATCGCCCCCATAATGGGATCGGTAATCGCATCCAGCAAGCGGACCAGTAAAAACATCGTTCCCATTACCGCAGGCGGTAAACCATAAATATCAGTATAAAAATACGCAAGAATTGCCACCGAAGAGTCAAAAACGATGTGGCTGGCCGCGTCACCCAGACTGTACCCCACCTTTTCCCTGATCGATATCTTGTCCCCTGTAGACATACAAACTCCTTTGCCAATACAAAAATGTAACCGGTTTCTGTCGTAGGGTATTTTTAAAACATCTTATCTGGCCTAATCCATTATGTTTTTCTGTTAACTGTTTATGTTTTTTTCTTTATGTGATCGCAGCGAGGTAGGTTTACTTATTGGCCCTTATTTTTGTTTCTTCGCTCACGTTTTATTCGTTGCGAACTTGTTAGTTATTAACACAAAATAATATTCACCAAACAAATGTAATATAAATATTTTATGGCTAAGGGAAAATGATAATAAAAAACCCCGGTTGCAGGCCGGGGTTTTCGAATAACAGGAAAACGTAATAAACCAGACTAAATATGCAGTTCCTGCAATTTTTCTTTCGGCAGCGCCAACTCTTCATTACTGTTAACACGTACGTCATGTTCCAGAATATGACGGGCAATTTCCTGCGCTTCGCTCAGCGAATGCATTTGATACGTTCCACACTGGTAGACGTTCAGTTCCGGGATCTGATTTTGATCCTGCACTTTCAGCACGTCAGCCATCGCCGCTTTCCAGGCGTCAGCCACGCGCTGTTCGTCCGGCGTGCCAATCAGGCTCATGTAGAAGCCAGTACGGCAGCCCATTGGAGAGATATCGATAATCTCAACGCCATTACCGTTAAGGTGGTTACGCATAAACCCGGCAAACAGGTGTTCCAGCGTGTGGATCCCTTTTTCAGGCATCACTTCTTTGTTCGGAATGCAGAAACGCAGATCAAACACGGTGATGGCGTCGCCATGCGGGGTGTTCATCATTTTTGCAACCCGGACTGCGGGAGCTTCCATCCGGGTGTGATCGACAGTAAAACTATCTAACAACGGCATTTAGCCACCTCCGATAAAATTTTTAAAAATAATCTGAACTCTTTGTTCCGGGGCGAGTCTGAGTATATGAAAGACGCGCATTTGTTATCATCATCCCTGGTTTCAGAGATGAAATTTTGGCCACTCCCGAGTGGCCTTTTTCTTTTGTATCAAGCGTGCGTTTCCAGCCACGCGGCAAACGGCTCAGTATCCGCCGCTTCAATCTCCTGCTGACGACGCTTTGAAGCCGCAGTTTCAGCAATAAACGCCTCTTCCTGCACGATCTCTAACGGCTCTTCACGCAGCAGATTGCGATAAGCCTCGCCCAACGCTTTGCCCGTACCGCCAATGCCCGTATCAATCATTGACCGCAGGATCCGCGCGGAGAATGTCAGTTCAGGATTATCAAAGCAGGCAACCAGTTCGTCACAGACTTTTTGATACTCCTCTCCTCCATGGATGCTGTCCAGCGTTTGCGCCACGCGCTTCAGGTCACGGAACAGATCTTTACCCACTTTCGGCAGCGGGAACTGGGCGGTTTCACAGCCAATGCCTAGCGTCAGGCCCGGCTTACGTCCTTCCAGAATCACACGATTCCAGTTGGTACGCGTGCAGAGCAGTTCATCGCTGCTCATTTCCGGAGCGTCCGCCAGGACACACCACACCATAAACAGATCGAGGAAACGTACCTGCTGCTCATCTACGCCGATGGGTGAGAAGGGGTTAATATCCAGCGAACGCACTTCAATGTATTCAATGCCGCCGCGAAGCAGCGCATCTGACGGCGATTCACCGCTACGGGTTACCCGTTTCGGGCGAATAGGCGCATACAGTTCATTTTCAATCTGCAGTACGTTGCTGTTAATTTGCAGACGTTTACCGTCTTTCTCCAGACCGATCGCCGCGTACTCCTCGGAAGGGGTTTTAATCGCGCGCTTCAATCCTGCCACGTATTCATGCAAATCGTTAAACGTAATACCGAGATTGCTTTGCGACTTATTGGTATAACCCAAATCGCTCAGGCGCAGCGATGTCGCGTACGGCAGGTAATACATACCACAGTCCGTTTTTTCAAACGGTAGAGTTGTCGGCTTTCCTTGCAGGAAAGAAGAACAAATCGCCGGAGATGCGCCAAACAAGTACGGGATCACCCAACCAAAACGATAATAGTTGCGGATCAGGCGGAAGTAGCCAGCAGACACTTTCTCTTTGGCATCTTCATCGTCCGTTACGCCACATTTCGCCTGCCAGAATGCCATCGGCAGCGAGAAATTATAGTGAACGCCGGAAATCGTTTGCATCAGCGCGCCGTAACGGTTTTTGAGACCTTCACGGTAGAGCGTTTTCAGACGACCAATATTCGAGGTACCGTACTGCGCCAGTTCAATATCCTGACCTTCAGCGATATAGCAAGGCATGCTCAGTGGCCACATACGCTCGTCGCCCAGATTTCTGGCGGTATAGCGATGCAGATCACGCATAAACGTGAGCATTTTCTGGATGTCGTCGCCCGGAGGAGTAATAAACTCCAGCAGCGCTTCGGCAAAATCCGTTGTTATCCATTTATGCGTCAGCGCTGAGCCTAACACATCCGGGTGGCCTGTCGTCGCCAATGAGCCATCAGCATTAACACGCAGCGTTTCGCGCTCCAGACCACGTTGAATCCCCTGTAACGCCTGAGGATTTTTTTCCAGCCAGGCCAGTGCCTGTGATACGTCCGGGATCAAATTGACCTCCCGCCTGTCAAAATCGTTTTAATTAGCATCATAGTATTGGTTACCCTACAGGCATTTCCACAACACAATTAGTGCCACCACATAATGCCCTGCGTCGTAACCGCTGCGACCACAACATAACGCAACGCTTTGCCAAGGCATAAAAAAAAGAGTACTGGCCCCCCACGAGATGCGCATCCATCCCGCTAGCAGGCACAGCAAATCCCCCACAACCGGCATCCAGCTTAATAATAGTGTGACAGCGCCATAGCGCTGCAGCCACCCCATCGCTTTCTCTTGCCATCGTGACGTTTTACGTAACGGGAAGAAACGCCCAAGGATAACGTTAGTTAACCCTCCAAGGCTATTACCCATTGTTGCTGTTAAGACTAAGACCCAGGGATGACTCACCCCGGAAACCAGCAGAGCCACTAAAACAACTTCAGAATTTCCAGGTAACAGCGTGGCGCTGAGGAAACTGCTGGCAAACAGTGACAGGAGTGACAGTCCATCACTCACAATAACCGGACATCCACGGCATCCATACCGGCCGCACGTGCAGCCTGCAGGCCGAAGTCAGCGTCTTCAAATACCACGCATTGAGTCGGGACAACGCCCATACGCTCGGCACACAGTAAAAACGTGTCAGGTGCGGGTTTATGGCGTTGTACGTGGTCAGCTGCGACGACGGCATCAAAATAGTGACGTAGCCCTAAATGCGCGAGCAGCGCCTCTGCAATGGCACTTTCGCTCCCGGTACCGACCGACATAGGCCGACGACCGTGCCAGGCTTTAACAACATCAATAAGCGGCAATGGCTGAACGCTATCCAACAGCATGCTTTTAACGCTGTCGGTTTTTTCACGCGCCAGCGCATGGGGATCGAGATCGGCATGATTCAGTTCAATGACCGACTGTGCAATACGCCACGTTGGGGAACCGTTGAGTGCGACCATGGCCTGCTCGTCAAAACGGAGCCCATGACGCCCTAACACCTCATGCCACGCTTTACGGTGCGTTGGCTCGGTATCGAGAATGGTGCCATCCATATCAAAAATTAAACCCGCATAACGTTCGTACATCGTCTTCTCACAAGCCGAATGACCAGACGTTACTTTATCGTAATTGATTGATTTTGTCGCTGACAGCGAATTGAGGATTGTTTAGATTGGAGAAAGATGAGTAATGGGGGATAAAAGGAACTTGCTGTTATCTCGGAGAGATGGTGCATCCGGGAGGATTCGAACCTCCGACCGCTCGGTTCGTAGCCGAGTACTCTATCCAGCTGAGCTACGGATGCATCAGGGAACTTATTTTACTGCCGATATTGATATCACTATAAAAGCAACATCAA
>NZ_SZWV01000107.1:27105-46163 GCF_005280945.1 Citrobacter sp. wls718 | reverse complement strand
CTGAGCTACGGATGCATCAGGGAAACTTACTTTACTGCAGAGTTGATATCGCTGCTAAAGAAATATCGGATAATATGGTGCATCCGGGAGGATTCGAACCTCCGACCGCTCGGTTCGTAGCCGAGTACTCTATCCAGCTGAGCTACGGATGCAAATGGCGGTGAGGCGGGGATTCGAACCCCGGATGCAGCTTTTGACCGCATACTCCCTTAGCAGGGGAGCGCCTTCAGCCTCTCGGCCACCTCACCAACAACGCCTCTTGCGAGTGCTTCGAAGAACTTGTTTCTGCTCATCGTCGCTGCGTGGCGCACATATTACTTTCTGGTACTTATAAGTCAAACAATTTTTCCAGTGCTTTTATCGTTTGCACATTTCACGCGCAATTAGTCTGCAAAAACGGCAAAAAGAGTGTTTTATCAACAGATAAATTGGCGTTTTCTCGGGGGGGGCGGGCAAACAGAAAAATTGAGGAAAAGGCAAAAAGTGCAGTGCAGCAGTGAAAACAGCGTGAAATCAGAAGAACAAGATGGGTGTCAGGAGGTAAAGCGAAAAGGAAAAGTAACAGAAACAGGAAAAGAGAGGCGCTAAATCAGGTTGCGCCTCACCAGAAAGGTGAGACGCGAAAACCTTAGTAACTGGACTGCTGGGATTTTTCAGCCTGGATACGCTGGTAGATCTCTTCCCGATGGACAGAAACTTCTTTCGGGGCGTTTACGCCGATGCGTACCTGGTTGCCCTTCACCCCTAAAACTGTCACGGTGACCTCATCGCCAATCATGAGGGTTTCACCAACTCGACGAGTCAGAATCAGCATTCTTTGCTCCTTGAAAGATTAAAAGAGTCGGGTCTCTCTGTATCCCGGCATTATCCATCATATAACGCCAAAAAGTAAGCGATGACAAACACCTAAGTGTAAGCAGTCACGGCATCACATTCTGTTAAACCTAAGTTTAGCCGATATACACAACTTCAACCTGACTTTATCGTTGTCGATAGCGTTGATGCAAACGCTGCAGATTGACCTCCGCAGCGTTGGATTACGCTTATAATTATTACAGTTTTGCGCTGACCCAGCCTTTCACACTGGCTAACGCTGTAGGCAGAGCTGCGGCATCCGTACCACCGGCTTGCGCCATGTCCGGACGACCACCACCCTTACCGCCTACCTGCTGAGCGACCATACCAATCAGTTCCCCTGCTTTCACACGGTCAGTCACATCCTTAGACACGCCCGCAATCAGAGAAACCTTACCTTCAACTACCGTTGCCAGTACGATAACGGTAGACCCCAGCTGATTTTTCAGATCATCAACCATGGTACGCAGCATTTTAGGTTCAACGTCGGTCAGTTCGCTGACCAGCAGTTTCACGCCGTTGATATCAACCGCTTTACTGGAAAGATTTGCACTCTCCTGCGCGGCGGCCTGTTCCTTCAATTGCTGCAATTCTTTCTCGAGCTGACGCGTACGCTCCAGTACGGAACGCACTTTGTCACCGATATTCTGGCTATCACCTTTCAGCAGATGCGCTATCTCGCTTAAGCGGTCGCTCTCAGCACGCACGGTATTGATAGCACCTTCGCCGGTTACAGCTTCGATACGACGCACACCCGCTGCAGTACCGGACTCAGACACGATGCGGAACAGGCCGATATCACCGGTACGGCTAGCGTGAGTACCACCACACAGTTCGGTAGAGAAATCCCCCATGCTCAGTACGCGCACGTGGTCATCATATTTCTCGCCAAACAGCGCCATTGCGCCTTTGGCTTTCGCCGCGTCGAGATCCATGATGTTAGTTTCAATCGGCAGGTTGCGACGAATTTGCGCATTCACCAGATCTTCAACAGCACGAATTTCAGCTGGTTTCATCGCTTCGGTATGAGAGAAGTCGAAACGCAGAATTTTATCGTTAACCAGTGAGCCTTTCTGTGCCACGTGCGTGCCCAGAACCTGGCGCAGCGCCGCATGCATCAGGTGCGTTGCGGAGTGGTTCAAACGAATACGCGCACGACGCGCTTCATCGACGTCAGCCTGCACGGCATCGCCTACTTTCAGAGAACCCGCAGACAGTTTGCCGATGTGACCAATTGCCTGGCCATATTTTTGCGTATCGCTAACCACAAACGCAAAGCCCGCACCTTTCAGTTCGCCTTTATCGCCAACCTGACCACCTGATTCCGCATAGAACGGCGTCTGGTCAAGGACGACAACAGCTTCCTGGCCTGCGTTAATTGCGTCTACCGCTTTACCATCTACAAACAGCGCGGTAACTTTACCGTTCAGTTCCAGATGCTCGTAGCCTTTAAATTCAGAGGTACCCTCAACGCGAATCATCGCATTGTAGTCGGCACCAAAACCGCTGGCTTCACGCGCGCGACGACGCTGTTCTTCCATTGCGGCTTCAAAGCCCGCTTCGTCAACCTTGATGTTGCGCTCACGGCAAACGTCTGCCGTCAGGTCAACCGGGAAGCCGTAGGTATCGTACAGGCGGAAGGCGGTTTCGCCATCCAGCGTATCGCCGGACAGTTTTGCCAGTTCTTCATCCAGCAGAGCCAGACCACGCTCCAGCGTGCGGGCAAACTGCTCTTCTTCAGTTTTCAGAACCTGCTCAACCAGTGCCTGCTGACGCTTCAGTTCTTCACCCGCAGAACCCATCACCTCGACCAGCGGCCCCACCAGCTTGTAGAAGAAGGTGTCTTTCGCGCCCAGCATGTTGCCATGACGCACCGCACGACGAATGATACGACGCAGCACATAGCCGCGGTTTTCATTCGACGGCACAACACCATCGGCAATCAGGAACGCGCAGGAACGGATATGGTCGGCAATCACGCGCAGCGATTTGTTGCTCAGATCGGTAGCACCGGTGACTTTCGCCACGGATTCAATCAGCGCGCGGAACAGGTCAATATCGTAGTTGGAGTTAACATGTTGCAGCACAGCTGCAATACGCTCCAGACCCATACCGGTATCTACGGACGGCTTCGGCAGCGGTTCCATTGTACCGTCAGCCTGACGGTTAAACTGCATGAAGACGATGTTCCAGATCTCAATGTAGCGATCGCCATCTTCTTCTGCGCTTCCCGGAGGGCCACCCCAAATGTGGTCGCCGTGATCGTAGAAAATTTCGGTGCACGGACCGCAAGGACCGGTGTCACCCATCTGCCAGAAGTTGTCGGAGGCATAGGCCGCACCTTTGTTATCACCAATACGGATGATACGTTCGCGCGGAATACCGACTTCTTTCTCCCAGATTTCAAAGGCTTCATCGTCAGTTTCGTAAACGGTTACCCACAGACGCTCTTTCGGCAGGGCAAACCAGTTTTCACCGGTCAGCAGTTCCCATGCATACTGGATGGCGTCGTGTTTGAAGTAATCGCCGAAGCTGAAGTTACCCAGCATTTCGAAGAAAGTATGGTGACGTGCAGTGTAGCCGACGTTTTCCAGATCATTGTGTTTACCGCCCGCACGTACGCAACGCTGCGAAGTGGTTGCGCGGGAATAATTACGCTTGTCGAGACCAAGGAAAACATCCTTGAACTGGTTCATCCCGGCGTTGGTAAACAACAAAGTAGGGTCATTGTTTGGAACCAGGGAGCTGCTGGCAACTACCTGATGTCCTTTACTGTGGAAAAAATCGAGAAACGCCTGACGGATCTCAGCAGTGCTCTTGCTCATAATTATCCTGAAGAAATCAAGCTAACGAAATGTCATCACCAGCACAGGCACGTAAACAGCGCCGCTGGCAATCGAAAAGTGGGAATAAGATAAGTTTTCTTCACGGGGAAGTAAAATCCCGTATGCGCTCAATCGTCAAAATTTCGCCATATTGTCTGAATATCTTCCATCAGATAGCCGCGATAGAGCAAAAAACGCTGGACCTTCACCTTTTCTGCAAAATCCACCGGCAAGGGCTCACCGTATTTTCTGATGGCTTGATCTCGCGCCAACTGCGCCCACTCAATCTCACATTCACGCATCGCGCGTTCGATGGCTTCGCGGGAAATACCTTTCTGTCCCAACTCCTGGCGCACACGTGCGGGGCCATAGCCTTTACGGCTACGACTGGCGATAAATTGCTGAACGAAACGGTCGTCATCCAGGTAGCGGCTTTCTATACACCAGGCAATAACCTTATCGTAATCCTCTGGCGTAGCATCAATTTCTTCCGGTCCATTTTTTCCCATAACCGGGGCTGCCAGTTTCCGTCGCAGTTCCTGCTCACTGTGATCGCGCATGGCAAGTATGCGCACAGCGCGGTCAAGCAGTCGAGAATACGCGGATCGGCGAGACGTTGAATCTGTCATAGTGCACCTTCAGAAATGGAAAAGGGCCGCATCATATGCAGCCCTTTTTATACGATAAAATCAGATTATCAGAAATCTTCGTTCGTTTCTTTTACGCCTTCACTGCTGTCATCAACGGAGAAGTCCGGTTTTGAATCCTGGTTATTGAGCAGTAACTCGCGAACTTTTTTCTCAATTTCTTTTGCGGTAGTCGGGTTTTCTTTCAGCCAGTTGGTTGCGTTCGCTTTACCCTGACCAATTTTTTCACCGTTGTAGCTGTACCATGCGCCGGCTTTTTCAATCAGCTTCTCTTTCACGCCGAGATCAACCAGTTCACCGTAGAAGTTGATGCCTTCACCGTAAAGGATCTGGAATTCGGCCTGTTTAAACGGCGCAGCAATTTTGTTTTTCACGACCTTAACGCGGGTTTCACTACCGACTACGTTATCGCCCTCTTTCACCGCGCCAATACGACGGATGTCCAGACGAACAGAGGCGTAGAATTTCAGTGCGTTACCACCGGTCGTGGTTTCCGGGTTACCGAACATGACGCCAATCTTCATACGGATCTGATTGATGAAAATCAGCAGCGTATTGGACTGTTTCAGGTTACCCGCCAGTTTACGCATTGCCTGGCTCATCATACGTGCCGCGAGGCCCATGTGAGAGTCACCGATCTCGCCTTCGATTTCCGCCTTCGGCGTCAGCGCGGCAACGGAGTCAACAACGATAACGTCTACGGCACCGGAACGCGCCAGTGCGTCACAGATTTCCAGCGCTTGTTCACCGGTATCTGGCTGAGAGCACAGCAGGTTGTCGATATCAACACCAAGCTTACGGGCATAAACAGGGTCAAGCGCGTGTTCTGCATCGATGAACGCACAGGTTTTACCTTCACGCTGTGCGGCAGCAATCACCTGCAGCGTCAGGGTTGTTTTACCGGAGGATTCTGGCCCGTAGATTTCGACGATACGCCCCATCGGCAAACCGCCTGCACCCAATGCGATATCCAGAGAAAGCGAACCGGTGGAGATGGTTTCCACGTCCATGGAACGGTCTTCACCCAGGCGCATGATGGAGCCTTTACCGAATTGCTTTTCGATCTGGCCCAGCGCTGCCGCCAACGCTTTCTGTTTGTTTTCGTCGATAGCCATTAATTACTCCTGTCATGCCACTCTCGGGTTGAACCAAGAATCGTGAAAGATGATGTTCTGTTGACGCAATTATACTGTATGCTCATACAGTATCAAGTATTTTGTAGAAATTGTTGCCACAGGGTCTGTAACGCATAGGCGGTCGCCTGTCTACGCACCGCATCGCGGTCGCCGCTGAAGCATTCCCGGCGCGTGATCCCCTCGCCGCTTACGCTGGCAAAGGCAAACCAGACGGTCCCAACCGGCTTGTCTTCACTGCCTCCATCCGGCCCGGCAACTCCGCTTATAGAAACGGCGAAATCAGCACGGGCCGCTTTTAGCGCGCCAATGGCCATTTCAACAACCACCGGTTCACTCACCGCGCCATGCTGTGCCAGCGTCGCTTCTCGCACACCAATCATCTGCGACTTGGCTTCGTTACTGTAGGTCACGAATCCGCGCTCAAACCAGGCGGAACTGCCGGCGATATCCGTAATGACTTTCGCTACCCAACCGCCGGTACAGGACTCTGCGGTGGTCATCGTCGCGCCGCGCGCTTTCAATGCCAGCCCTACCTGTTCACTTAACTGCATCAGTTCACTGTCGGTCATTTCAGCCTCTGTCAGTTAAAAAATATGCCGGACAAGATAGCACTTTCAAAACAAATGTGGGGATGAGGAGAGCAATTTACGAGGGGGATTCCGGAAATAGATCCGTCGCGTCAAGAAGATCTGCCGGATGGCGGTGCCAGGCATCCTATCCGGCCTACAAGAGGTTTCCTCCTGTAGACCGGTTGCGGGTAATTACTGTACGCGCGCCAGCGCTACAGCCTGACCTAATTGCCAGACGGCCATCGCGTAATGCGTGCTGTGGTTGTAGCGGGTAATGGTGTAGAAGTTCGGCAGCCCGTACCAGTATTGGTAACCGGTGCCAATATCCAGACGCAGCAGGCTGGCCTGCTGATGGTTACCCAACGACTGCTGTGGCGTCAGACCTGCAGCCGCAAGCTGAGAAATGCTGTACTGGGTTTTAAACCCGTTTGCCAGCCCTGGCGCCTGGCCATTTGCCGGCACCGCCACCGTATCGCCTTTCACCCAACCGTGACCTTTAAAGTAGTTTGCCACACTGCCTATGGCATCCTCCGGATCCCACAGGTTGATGTGCCCATCGCCATTGAAATCAACCGCATATTCTTTGTAAGAGGACGGCATGAACTGCCCGTAGCCCATTGCACCGGCAAAGGAGCCTTTCAGGTCCAGCGGGTCATCGCTTTCATCTCGAGCCATCAGCAGGAAGGTTTCCAGCTCACCGGAGAAGTATTCCGCCCGACGCGGATAGTTAAACGACAGCGTCGCCAGCGCATCCAGAATACGCGTTTTACCCATCACGCGACCCCAGCGGGTTTCGACACCGATAATGCCAACAATAATTTCCGGTGGTACGCCGTAGACCTGCCATGCGCGCTTCAACGCATCTTCATGCTGGTTCCAGAACGCCACGCCATTTTGCACGTTATCTGGCGTGATGAACTGCTTGCGATAGCGCAGCCATGCGCCGTTAGGCCCGGCTGGCGGCTGCGTTGTCGGTGCCTGACGGTCCATCAAGCGCAGAACGTAGTCCAGACGTTTGGCCTGCGACAGGATCTCCTGCAACTGCTGACGGTCAAAGCCGTGCTTGCTCACCATTTTATCGATGAACTGTTGCGCATTCGGATTATTGGCGAAGTCGCCGCCCGACAGCATGACGTTGTGTTGCGGCTCAAGCAGGAAGCCGCCAGAAGGCGTACCCGTTGTCGTTTGAGTCTCTGAAGGTTTTGGTTTGCTACTACAGGCAGCAAGCAACACACAAAGGGGAAGTAATGCTACATAACGACGCTTGAACATGAGACATCCATTAAACAGATTCAGCCAGAGAGAAGTATGGTAAAGCATCCACCGCCACACAAGGAAGCGGTAGTCGCGCTCCTTCGCAGAATTTACCGCCCCTTTCACCGTTTACCACCCCATTTGCGATCCCTCACGCAATAACTTTCACAATAAAATATTTATCTTTCATTTTGCGATCAAAATAACACTTTAAAATCTTTCATTATGATTAAAATAAACCACGTTCTAGCAAATTCCCAACCCCCTACAGGAGAGAATAATGATCGACACCATCACCCTGGGCGCAGAGTGGTTCATCGGGCTGTTTCAGAAAGGCGGAGAAGTGTTCACCAGCATGGTCACCGGGATTCTTCCACTGTTAATTAGCCTGCTGGTCATCATGAACGCGCTCATTAACTTTATTGGCCAGCAGCGAATTGAACGTTTTGCTCAACGCTGTGCCGGAAACCCGCTGTCTCGCTATCTACTGCTGCCGTGCATCGGCACCTTTGTTTTTTGTAATCCGATGACGTTGAGTCTGGGCCGGTTTATGCCCGAGAAGTACAAACCCAGTTACTACGCGGCAGCCTCTTATAGCTGCCACTCAATGAACGGGCTGTTTCCACACATCAATCCCGGCGAACTGTTTGTCTATCTGGGGATCGCCAGCGGCCTGACCACGCTTGGCCTGCCGCTCGGTCCACTCGCGGTGAGCTATCTGCTGGTTGGCCTGGTGACAAACTTCTTCCGCGGCTGGGTGACCGACCTCACCACCTCCATCTTCGAAAAGAAAATGGGCATTCAACTTGAGCAGAAAGTCCATCTGGCGGGAGCGACATCATGAGGCGTATTCGTATTGAAAGAGGTACCGGTGGCTGGGGTGGCCCGCTTGAACTGGACGCAACCCCCGGTAAGAAAATTGTCTATATCACCGCAGGAACACGCCCGGCGATTGTCGACAAGCTGGCACAATTAACCGGTTGGCAGGCTATTGATGGCTTTAAAGAGGGCGAGCCTGCAGAAAACGAAATCGGCGCAGCCATCATCGACTGCGGCGGCACGCTACGCTGCGGTATTTACCCGAAACGCCGGATTCCGACAATTAACATTCATTCCACCGGGAAGTCCGGCCCACTGGCGCAGTACATTACCGAAGATATTTATGTCTCCGGCGTCAAAGAAGACAACATTACCGCAGTCGGTGAAGCCGCCGCGACGCCACCACCGGCAGGCACCACGGCGGGTCGCGACTACGACACCAGTAAAAAGATCACTGAACAGAGCGATGGCCTGCTGGCTAAAGTCGGCATGGGCATGGGTTCCGCCGTGGCGGTATTGTTCCAGTCCGGGCGAGACACGATTGATACCGTACTGAAAACCATTCTGCCGTTTATGGCATTCGTCTCGGCGTTGATCGGCATCATCATGGCCTCCGGTCTGGGTGACTGGATCGCCCACGGACTGGCGCCGCTGGCCAGCCATCCGCTGGGGCTCGTGACGCTGGCATTAATCTGTTCCTTCCCGCTGCTGTCGCCGTTCCTCGGCCCAGGCGCGGTGATCGCTCAGGTTATCGGCGTATTGATTGGTGTGCAGATTGGTCTGGGCAACATCCCTCCACATCTGGCGCTGCCTGCGCTATTCGCGATCAACGCCCAGGCCGCCTGTGACTTCATCCCTGTGGGATTATCACTGGCAGAAGCCCGTCAGGACACCGTGCGCGTCGGCGTGCCGTCCGTACTGGTAAGCCGCTTCCTGACTGGCGCGCCTACCGTTCTCATCGCCTGGTTTGTTTCCGGCTTTATTTATCAATAAGAGGCGCTCAAAGATGACCGTGATCTATCAAACCACCATTACCCGCATTGGCCAGAGCGCACCGGATGCACTCTGTGACCAGATGCTGATTACCTTTCGTGAAGGCGCGCCTGCGGATATCGAAGAGTTTTGTTTCATCCACTGCCACGGCGAGCTAAATGGCATTCTGCAGGCGGGTATTCAGTTTGAGCTGGGCCAGCATCGCTACCCGGTCACCGCCGTGGGTAGTGTGGCAGAAATGAACTTGCGTGAACTGGGGCATATCACCCTGCGCTTCGATGGACAGAGTGAAGCGGAATTTCCTGGCACCGTACACGTTGCGGGGCCGGTACCGGACGCCATCGCGCCGGGCTGTATTTTGAAGTTTGTTGCTTAAGCGTAAAGGAGAGAAAAATGAATCAAGTTGCCGTTGTCATTGGTGGAGGCCAGACCCTGGGGGCATTCCTTTGCCGTGGGCTTGCGACAGAGGGATACCGCGTTGCGGTGGTCGATATTCAAAGCGATAAAGCCGCAAACGTGGCGCAGGAAATTAATGCCGAGTTTGGTGAGGGTACCGCTTACGGCTTTGGTGCCGACGCCACCAGCGAACAAAGCGTGCTGGCGCTATCACGCGGGGTAGATGAGATATTCGGTCGCGCCGACCTGCTGGTTTACAGTGCCGGTATCGCCAAAGCGGCGTTTATCAGCGACTTTGAGCTTGGAGATTTCGACCGCTCGCTGCAGGTGAATCTGGTCGGTTATTTCCTCTGTGCACGTGAATTCTCACGCCTGATGATCCGCGACGGCGTGCAGGGGCGCATTATCCAGATCAACTCAAAATCCGGCAAAGTGGGCAGCAAACACAACTCAGGTTACAGCGCAGCAAAATTCGGCGGCGTGGGCTTAACCCAGTCACTGGCGCTGGATCTCGCGGAATACGGGATTACCGTGCATTCCTTGATGCTCGGTAATCTGTTGAAATCACCGATGTTCCAGTCGTTGTTACCACAGTATGCCACCAAGCTTGGCCTAAAACCGGATGAAGTGGAGCAGTACTATGTGGATAAGGTCCCACTCAAGCGCGGCTGCGATTATCAGGACGTGCTGAACATGTTGCTGTTTTACGCCAGCCCGAAAGCGTCTTACTGCACCGGACAATCGATTAACGTCACCGGCGGTCAGGTGATGTTCTAAGAGGTATGATTGCCGGGTGGCGCTACGCTTATCCGGCATATAATCAAGGAGCAATAACATGGTTTCCGCACTGATTACCGTCGCCGCAATCGCCTGGTGCCTACAGCTAGCGCTGGGCGGCTGGCAAATATCCCGCTTTAATCGCGCGTTCGACAAGCTTTGTCAGCAGGGTCGGGTCGGCGTCGGGCGTTCCGGCGGACGTTTTAAACCGCGCGTTGTGGTTGCTATCGCTCTGGATGAGCAACAGCGGGTAACTGATACGTTATTTATGAAAGGTCTTACCGTATTCGCCAGACCAGGCAAAATTGCCCCGATAATGGGCAAACATCTTGATGAATTACAGCCTGATGTGATCTTTCCCCATGATCCTCTCTCCCAAAATGCACTATCATTGGCGCTTAAACTGAAACATGGATAATTTCGTTATGAATGCTATTAGCTTGCGAAATTATCATTTTGCAACCTACACCCTAAATAATTCGAGTTGCAGGACAAAACGCCTCGGCTGTTTTGAACAGCGCTTGCGCTGGCCCCGAAGGGGTGAGGCCGTAAGGCCGAATAAAGCCTACGCACATGCAGCTTGAAGTATGACGGGTATATACATAAGTCAGGGTAATCACGCCTATGAAACCTCGTCAGCGTCAGGCTGCCATACTGGAGCACCTGCAAAAGCAGGGAAAATGCTCGGTTGAAGAACTGGCCCACTACTTTGACACAACCGGCACGACCATTCGCAAAGACCTGGTCACTCTGGAAAATGCCGGCACCGTCATTCGCACCTATGGCGGCGTAGTATTAAACAAAGACGAATCTGACCCGCCCATCGATCACAAAACGCTAATCAACACGCATAAAAAAGCGCAAATTGCCGAAGCCGCCGTGCGCTTTATTCACGACGGCGACTCAATCATTCTCGACGCAGGCAGCACCGTTTTGCAGATGGTGCCGATGCTCACCCGCTTTAGTAACATCACCGTGATGACCAACAGCCTGCACATTGTTAACGCCCTTTCGGAACTGGACAACGAGCAAACTATCCTGATGCCCGGCGGGACATTTCGCAAAAAATCGGCGTCATTTCACGGACAGCTGGCAGAAAATGCCTTCGAGCAGTTCAGCTTTGATAAACTCTTCATGGGGACCGACGGCATCGATCTGAATGCGGGTGTGACCACCTTTAATGAGGTCTATACCGTCAGCAAGGCGATGTGCAATGCCGCTCGCGAAGTGATTCTGATGGCGGACTCGTCGAAATTCGGGCGCAAAAGCCCCAATGTGGTATGCAGTCTGGAAAGCGTCGACAAGCTGATTACTGATGCGGGCATCGACCCTGCATTTCGTCAGGCGCTGGAAGCAAAAGGGATAGAAGTGATCATAACCGGAGAAACCAATGAGTGATGCACTACTGAACGCGGGCCGTCAGACGTTAATGCTGGAACTCCAGGAAGCCAGCCGACTGCCAGAGCGCCTTGGCGATGACTTTGTTCGTGCCGCCAATACCATCATCCACTGCGAAGGCAAAGTGATTGTCTCCGGAATTGGTAAGTCTGGCCATATTGGCAAAAAAATCGCCGCGACCCTCGCCAGCACCGGCACCCCGGCATTCTTCGTGCATCCAGCGGAAGCACTGCACGGCGACTTAGGCATGATTGAAAGCCGCGATGTGATGCTCTTCATTTCCTACTCTGGCGGCGCGAAAGAGCTGGATCTCATCATTCCGCGTCTGGAAGACAAATCCGTCGCGCTGCTGGCGATGACCGGAAAACCCACCTCGCCATTAGGTCTGGCCGCCAAAGCCGTACTGGATATTTCGGTTGAACGTGAAGCCTGTCCGATGCGTCTGGCACCCACCTCCAGCACCGTCAACACACTGATGATGGGCGATGCGCTGGCAATTGCCGTCATGCAAGCGCGCGGTTTTAACGAAGAGGATTTTGCGCGTTCTCATCCAGCCGGAGCACTGGGCGCTCGTCTGTTAAACAAGGTGCACCACCTGATGCGCCGCGACGACGCCGTACCGCAGGTGACGCTTACTACCAGCGTTATGGACGCCATGCTGGAACTGAGCCGCACCGGTCTGGGTCTGGTGGCGGTCTGCGACGAGCAGTCTCTGGTGAAAGGTGTCTTTACCGACGGTGACCTGCGTCGCTGGCTGGTTGGTGGCGGCGCACTCAGCACGGAAGTACGCGAAGCGATGACCCCGAATGGCGTCACGCTGCAGGCACAAAGCCGCGCGATTGACGCCAAAGAGGTTCTGATGAAGCGCAAAATCACTGCCGCACCGGTGGTGGATGAAAACGGCAAACTCACCGGCGCAATTAACCTGCAGGATTTTTATCAGGCGGGCATTCTCTAATCCTTCAGTCCCAGACGCTTCGCCAGCCGATGCAGGTTGGCGACGTCGGTTTCCAGCGCCCGCGCGCTTGCCGCCCAGCTATGGTTATTCTGCGCCAGCGCCCGGCGGATCATATCCCGCTGAAAAGACTCCGTGGCTTCGCGCAGATTGTGATTCTGCGGGATCTCCGCCATGACGTCGGCTTCAGCCTGCGGCGTATGCGCCTCTTCCTGTAAGGCAAAGTGCTGCGGCTCCAGCACCACTTCATCCCCTGCCCTTGTTGCCCTGGCCAGCACCACCGCACGATGAATAGCATGTTCCAGCTCACGCACGTTACCCGGCCAACCGTAGCTCAGCAGATGGCGATGCGCACCAGGGCTTAGCACCACACGGGAAAGTCCCAGCCGCAGCCGGCACTGTTCGCAAAAATAACCCGCCAGCAAAACCACATCTTCACCGCGCTCACGCAGCGGTGGCACCGAAAGGGGAAAGACGCTCAGACGGTGGAACAGGTCGGCGCGGAAATTCCCGGCCAGCACCTCTTCGCGTAAATCACGGTTGGTGGCTGCCAGCACGCGAACATCCACCCGCAAGCTGCGATCGTCACCCACTCGCTGAATATCACCGTACTGCAACACGCGCAGCAGCTTGGCCTGCAACGCCAGTGACAGTTCGCCAATCTCGTCCAGGAACAGCGTGCCGTTGTCCGCCATTTCAAACTTGCCGCTACGGTTGCTGATGGCCCCGGTAAAGGCACCTTTCACATGGCCAAACAGTTCGCTTTCCGCGACGCTTTCTGGCAACGCGGCACAGTTAAGATACACCAGCGGATTCACCGCACGCGGAGAGCCTTCATGAATTGCTTTCGCCACCAGCTCTTTCCCGGTTCCCGTTTCGCCGCTGATTAAGACGTTAAGATCGGAGCCTGCCACAATTTCAATCTCTTTTTTCAGCTGCATCATATTAGGCGACAGGCCTATCATCTGCGTTTCCGTCACCTGTTCGAAAGCGGTGGACGAACCCGGCAGCATATTCTGGCTTTCCAGCTGTTCAATCAGCAGCGCATTGCTCAGCGCCCCCGCCGCCAGTGCGGCAATCAACCTAAGCTCTTCATCGCTGAAGACATCGAACTGATCCGGCTCCATACCATCCAGCGTCAGCGCGCCAATTAAATTTTGTCCGGCAAACAGCGGCAGCCCAATGCAGGCATGGACCTTCAGGCTTTCCTGGCCGGGGATCAGCCCATCGTACGGATCGGGCAAATCGCTGTCGGCTGGAAAACGCACCACGTCCCCGGCGCGGGCAATCGCTTCCAGACGCGGATGCCCCTCCAGCGTAAACCGTCTGCCGAGAACATCCTGCGCCAGCCCGTCGATCGCCAGCGGAATAAACTGTCGTGATTCATAGCGCAGCAGCGCCGACGCATCACACTCCAGCACCTGACGCAGCGTCGTGATCAGGCGTTGAAAACGATCCTGATGCCCAATACCGCTTTGTAATTCAATGGCGATACCCGCCAGCACATCAACGGAAAAACTCATGACTACCTCATTGTCATTTTGACAATGCATATTGTCATATTGACAACAAAAAGCATAGTCATTTTGACAGCTCATTTAGAGAGGTAAAACATTAAACTGTTATAAATCAATTAAATAAAAAGTTGGCACGCAACCTGCAATAAGCAAAACATCTTTTTTAGAAACACGCTAAATTAATTACTGAGGTTGCTATGTCTATTCTGGTTAAAAATAACATTCATTGGGTTGGCCAACGTGACTGGGAAGTTCGTGATTTCCACGGGACCGAATACAAAACGCTGCGCGGTAGCAGCTACAACAGCTATCTTATCCGTGAAGAAAAAAATGTCCTGATCGATACAGTAGACCACAAGTTTAGCCGTGAATTCGTGCAGAATCTTCGCAATGAAATTGACCTGGCAGATATTGACTACATCATCATTAACCATGCAGAAGAAGACCACGCCGGTGCGCTGACCGAGCTGATGTCCTGCATCCCGGACACGCCGATTTACTGCACC
Organism: Citrobacter sp. wls718; assembly: GCF_005280945.1. Lineage (NCBI taxonomy): Bacteria > Pseudomonadati > Pseudomonadota > Gammaproteobacteria > Enterobacterales > Enterobacteriaceae > Citrobacter > Citrobacter sp. wls718. Next base: position 31,516 of record NZ_SZWV01000107.1, on the reverse strand, counting down.
GCTAACGCTATTGACTCCATCACCGGCCACCACCATCACCCGGAATGGAACTTCAACGTGGTAAAAACCGGTGACTCACTGGATATCGGTAATGGCAAACAGCTGATCTTCGTTGAAACCCCGATGCTGCACTGGCCGGACAGCATGATGACTTACATGACCGGTGACGCCGTGCTGTTCAGTAACGATGCTTTTGGTCAGCACTACTGTGACGAACGTCTGTTCAACGACGAAGTAGATCAGACTGAACTGTTCGAACAGTGCCAGCGCTACTACGCCAACATCCTGACACCGTTCAGCCGCCTGGTTACGCCAAAAATCACTGAAATCCTCGGCTTCAATCTGCCGGTTGACATGATTGCCACCTCTCACGGTGTGGTATGGCGCGACAACCCAACGCAGATCGTTGAGATGTACCTGAAATGGGCGGCGGATTATCAGGAAGACCGCATCACCATTTTCTACGACACCATGTCCAACAACACCCGTATGATGGCCGACGCCATTGCCCAGGGCATCAACGAAGTTGACCCGAACGTGGCAGTGAAAATCTTTAACGTCGCCCGCAGCGATAAAAACGAAGTCCTGACGAACGTCTTCCGCTCTAAAGGCGTGCTGGTCGGCACCTCCACGATGAACAACGTGATGATGCCGAAGATCGCCGGTCTGGTCGAAGAGATGACCGGCCTGCGTTTTCGCAATAAACGCGCCAGCGCCTTCGGCTCACACGGCTGGAGCGGCGGTGCGGTAGACCGTCTGTCCACGCGTCTGCAGGATGCCGGTTTTGAAATGTCCCTGAGCCTGAAAGCCAAATGGCGCCCGGATCTGGATGCGCTGGAACTGTGCCGTCAGCACGGTCGTGAAATTGCACGTCAGTGGGCGCTCGCTCCACTGCCGGAAACCAGCGTCAAAGCCGCAACCAAAGAGGAAGAGTGCGCCTGTGCCGCCGCCGCGGCCGCTGACCTTGGACCTTGCATGCAGTGCAGCGTTTGCCAGTGGATCTACGATCCAGAAAAAGGCGAGCCGCTGCAGGATGTCGCACCGGGTACACCGTGGAGCGACGTGCCGGAAAACTTCCTGTGCCCGGAATGTTCATTAGGCAAAGACGTCTTCGACGTACTGGCTACGGAGGCAAAATGAGCCGCGGAATTGTCATTATTGGTTCGGGCTTCGCCGCCCGCCAGTTAGTCAAAAATATCCGTAAGCAGGATGCGACTGTCCCGCTGACCCTGATTGCCGCTGACAGCATCGATGAGTACAACAAGCCCGATCTCAGCCATGTTATCAGCCAGGCACAGCGTGCCGACGACCTCACCCGCCAGTCGGCGGGGGAGTTTGCCGAACAGTTTAATTTGCGCCTGTTCCCGCACACCTGGGTGACCGACATCGATGCCGATGCTCACGTAGTGAAAAGCCAGGACAAGCAGTGGCAGTATGACAAGCTGGTGCTGGCTACGGGGGCATCAGCCTTTGTACCGCCGGTGACCGGACGTGAGTTAATGCTCACACTGAACAGCCAGCAGGAGTATCGCGCCTGTGAAACGCAACTGCGCGATGCGCAGCGAGTCCTGATTGTTGGCGGTGGTTTGATTGGCAGCGAGCTGGCGATGGATTTCTGCCGTGCCGGTAAAGCGGTGACGCTTATCGATAACGCCGCCAGCATTCTGGCCTCGTTAATGCCGCCAGAAGTCAGCAGCCGTTTACAGCATCGTCTGACCGATATGGGCGTACACCTGCTGCTGAAATCACAGTTGCAGAGTCTGGAGAAAACCAGCACCGGTATTCGCGCCACGCTCGATCGTAACCGCAGTGTAGACGTTGATGCGGTGATTGCCGCAACCGGTCTGCGTGCAGAAACCGCGCTGGCGCGTCGCGCCGGGTTAACCATCAATCGCGGCGTTTGCGTTGACAGCTATCTGCAAACCAGCCACCCGGATATTTACGCCCTCGGTGACTGCGCAGAAATTAATGGTCAGGTCCTGCCGTTCCTGCAGCCGATTCAGCTCAGCGCGATGTATCTGGCGAAAAACCTGCTCGGCGGCAATGCCCCGCTGAAGCTGCCAGCCATGCTGGTAAAAATCAAAACGCCGGAGCTGCCATTACACCTGGCAGGGGAAACCCAGCGTCGCGATCTGAACTGGCATATTGCGGCTGAAGCAGAAGGTATGGTCGCCAGAGGAATGAACAGCGAAGGCCAACTGTGTGCCTTCGTGGTGAGCGAAGATCGTATGAAGGAGGCCTTCGCGCTGCTGAAAACACTGCCCGTGTAAACAATGTTGTGCCATTGCTTGTTTTATTAACCTCACGCACACGGATGTGCGTTGCCACTTGTCGGTATGCCCCGACTTGCTTTTCTTGCCCCGCCAGTCTCGGGGCTTTTTTTATTTCTACGGCAATGCCCGCGCCGCGGCAATCACGCCCTGCCCCAGCGACAATCCTCCATCCCCAGCCGGTAAACGCTGCGGGAACAGTAACGTAAAGTCATGCAGATAAAACGCCAGACGGGCTGACAGCAAACGGTTATGCATCACGCCCCCGCTAAATACCAGCGTCGTAATACCGCGTAACTGTGCCTGTTGGCGCATTAGCGTGGCAAACCCACGCGCCAGCGCATCGTGGAAAGCCCAGGCGCGTTCAGGGGGAGTCGCCTGCCAGTTCAGCCACTGCTGCCAGAAAACCGCCAAATCCAACTGGTTGTTGTTAAGCGGTATGGTGACCGGGTGTTCAACGCCTGCACATTGTGACGCTAACGCCTCCAGCGCACAGGCGGCCTCGCCTTCATAGCTCAGGGATTGTGGTGCGCACTGCAGTGCGGCGGCAACGGCATCAAACAAGCGTCCACACGATGATACCAACGGCGCGTTGATCCCACGCTCGATGGCACGAGCCAGTACGCTCCAGTTTTGCTGCTGCACAAACGCTGTTTCCGGATAACGCTGCCAGTCAGGCACAAAGCGCAGACACTGCGCCAGCAGATTGCGCCACGGCTGTTTTGCCGCCAGATCGCCTCCCACCAGCGCCACCGCGGGCAAGCCACCCAGGTATTCGCATTCGCGATAATTCACCCTTAGGCACTCGCCACCCCACAGCGCACCGTTTTCGCCCATGCCGATACCATCCAGCGTCAGGGCAATGACATCGCCACCGTTCAACGGCCAGCCGTGCTCAGCCAGGCAGGCAGCAGCATGCGCATGATGGTGCAGCACCGTTTCAATTGGCAACGTCATCTCACGGGCCCACTGGCTGGAAACGTAGCCAGGATGCGCGTCGCAGACGATACGCTGCGGGGTAAAATCATAAATGTTCTGGATCAGATGCAGCGCATCGCGCCACTGATGCTGAATGCCGTCATCGCTCAGATCGCCCAGATGCTGACTAATCACCGCCTGTTCCCCCCGGATCAGACAGAACGTATTTTTCAGATCAGCGCCTAAGCACAGCATCGGCGGCACGTCGCGAAAACCTGGCGGCAGCGCCACGGCATCTGGCACGTAGCCTCGGGAGCGACGCAGCATCTCCCCGCTTTCGCGCACCACGGAGTCATCCATGCGCTGCACAATCTCGCGGTTATGCAGCAAAAAGCCGTCGGCAATGTCGTGCAAATCGTCCAGCGCCTGCGCATTAGTAATGGCTGGCGGTCTGCCGCTAAGGTTGCCGGAGGTCATCACCAGCGGCCCCTTCATCTCCTGCAACAGCAAGTGCTGTAACGGGTTGGCAGGCAACATGACGCCGACCTCGGTAAGTCCTGGCGCAATCCCTTCGCACAGTGAAACCACATACTGTTTATTGACCAACACGATGGGGGCAGCGGGCGTAGTCAGCAAACGCCGTGCCGCTTCTGGCAGTCCGTCATCCCCCGGCAGCATTACCGCCAGCGGTTTAGCCGGGCGATGTTTACGCCGACGGAGTAGCGCCACAGCAGCGTCGTTGCGCGCATCACAGACCAGATGAAATCCACCAATGCCTTTAACCGCCACAATGCCACCGGCTTTCAACCGCGTAACCGCCGCCTGTAACGCCGGTTCTTTTTCCGCTCGCTCGTCTGCGCTTATCCACGCCAGATGCGGGCCACACGCTGGGCAGGCGACAGGCTGGGCATGAAAACGACGATCATACGGATCGCGATATTCAGCATCGCATTGTGGGCACAACGGGAATGAAGCCATGACGGTAAACGGACGGTCATACGGCATTGCGCGAATAATGGTGAAGCGCGGGCCGCAGTGGGTACAGTTGATAAAAGGGTAACGATAACGGCGTTCACCGGGGGTGTTCATTTCAGCAAGACATTCAGGGCAGGTTGCAGCGTCCGGTACGATCTGCGTATTCATCGTTCCGCCAGCGCTTTGGCGGATGGAGAAATCTGCAGGTCGTTGTTGCCAGACAAACGGCGCACTCTCGACGCTATCAA
>NZ_SZWV01000107.1:9567-27068 GCF_005280945.1 Citrobacter sp. wls718 | reverse complement strand
GCGGCGGGCAGTGCTGATGCAGTTCGGCAATAAATTGCGCTGCGTCTTCGAGCAAACGCACCACCACCCCGTCGCCGTCGTTACAGACGTCGCCATGCAGCTGTAGCCGCTGCGCCAGTTGCCAGACAAAGGGTCGGAACCCAACGCCCTGTACCTTACCGCGAATGCGCAGCTCTACACCGGAGTGGTTGCTTAGTGTCATGTTGAATTCCCGCGATCGTGTATCCCTGAAATATCCCTTTGCCGGATGGCGGCTTCGCCTTATCCGGCCTACGTGTTATTGCCCTGTAGGCCTGATAAGCGTAGCGCTATTAGCGCAGGTATTTTACGCGGATTTTGGACAATCAGAACAGCAAAGATGCGGTGGAGTCCAGTGCCGCACGACGGCGTTTTTCCGCGCTCAGCTGCTCCAGTTTATTGCGATCGACATAAATCAGCGCATGCGTCGGGCAGACTTCCATACAGGCAGGACCGGCTTCGCGATGGTGGCACAGGTCGCATTTGTTGGCTTCGGCTTTTTCAGCACGCACGTTCAGACCCGCGCCGCTGTTACGAATAACCGGACGGACAACCACTTCCATTGCGCCATAAGGACAAGCGACCACGCAGGTTTTACAGCCAATGCAGCGTTCCTGCATCACGTGGACAAAGCCTTTATCGCGGCTAATTGCACCGTTTGGGCAGACGTTGGCACACGGCGCATCTTCACACTGACGGCACAGCGTCGCGGTAGAGACGTTAACGCCTTTGATCACGTGAATGCGCGGTAAAAAGGTTTCAGGGGTCAGCGATGCGCAGTCCTGGTTATCCTGATGGGATACCACGCAGGCCACTTCACAGGTACGGCAACCAATGCATTTATTGGCGTCTGCAATGATGAAACGGTTCATCAAATTCTCCAGCAATGACAGATTATCTGCCAAAGCATTCATAAATCGTGCCAGAATTTAATGCACTGTTATTAAAGGATTTTTATTTTACTTCGCTGCAAAAATGCCTGTCATCGTCACTAGTGACGATGACAAATGACAGCATCAGCGTGAAAGTGTCGGGGCAAGAGAGGCGCGAGGGATAAGCTCGCCGGTAAAGTTTTTCGCTGGCGTAAAGGCTCCGCCGTCCAACATAAAGATCAGGCGTCCTATGGTTTCCTGGACCATCTCCGTGACCGGGATTTTGACGCTGGCAAGTGCCGGAATGGTGTACGGCGCAAGGGCTATATCATCGAAACCAATCACCGACACCTGCGCGGGAACATTAATGCCCTGCTCGTCCAACTGCTTCATCGCGCCAATCGCCATATCATCATTGCTGGCCACCAGCGCGGTGAAATTCACCTTGCGTAAAAGTAAGGTTTTAACGCCTTCAGCGCCACAGGCTGGCGTCCATTTACCCTTCACAATCAAATCATTATTCAACGGAATGCCGTGCTGCGCCAGCGCGTCTTTATAACCGGAAAGTCGCTCCACGCCGGTGGGCGAATCCATTGAGCCACTGATAAAAGCAATCTCAGTATGTCCGGCGCGAATCAACTGCGTGACGGCATTAAAGCTGGTCTGTTTTTGATCGCACCAGACGCAGTGGCTGGTGTTTTTACGCAGGCGTCGGTTAAGCACCATAATGGGCTGGGCGTGTGCATCGATAATCTCATCGATGTCATCCACACTGAGAAAACGCGGATAGATCATGACAGCATCACAGCGCAGGTCGAGCAGATATTGAATCGCCTGACGCTCTTCCTCGGCACTATGTTTACCGTCGGCAAGCAGAAGCTGGCGTCCTTTATCCTCCGCCATACGCGCAGTGTGAAATAGCAACTCGCTAAAATAAACGCCGTGATACAGGGTGTTGGTCACTACCAGACCCAGCGTCTGCGTGCTCTTCGCCGCCAGGCTGCGCGCCAGCAAATTGGGACGATAGCCACTCTCTTCAATAGCCTGGAACACGCGGTCTTTGGTCTCCTGGCTGACGTAGCCGTTCCCCGAAAGCACCCGGGAAACCGTAGCTTTCGACACGCCAGCACGCTTCGCCACTTCCAACATCGTGGTCATCTTACTCATCCCTTTTCACGCAATGTGACGCAGTGTACTGCACCGTTTCACCGCTGTCCTTGCTGCTCAATCGCAGAACGCGTTATCTGGTGATCGTAGTCACAAATACAAAAAATGATCAAAATATAATCTTGTATAAATAGTATAAATTAAACATGATTTTGTGGAACCGGTTTCCTATCAATGTTTCATCATCACCAACATGAGACGAAAATAAACGGTAAGACATTACCTACCCTACTGATAAAACAGGATTAAATCCGATGTCTAAAAATTATGCAGCGCTGGCGCGCTCGGTTGTGACGGCTCTGGGCGGCGTCGAGAACATCACCGCAGTAACCCACTGCATGACCCGTTTACGTTTCGTTATCAAAGATGATTCGCAGGTCGACAGCGCCACGTTAAAAACGCTTAATGGCGTACTCGGCGTAGTGCGTAGCGACAATCAGTGCCAGGTGATCATTGGTAATACCGTGTCCCAGGCGTATCGCGAGGTCGTCAGCCTGCTGCCGGGCGATATGCAGCCCAGCGACCCCGCAGGCAAACCCAAACTGACGCTCAAGCGTATTGGGGCAGGGATCCTTGATGCGCTGATCGGCACTATGTCACCGCTGATCCCGGCGATTATCGGTGGATCGATGCTGAAACTGCTGGCAATGATCCTCGAAATGACCGGCGTGCTGCAAAAAGGCTCCTCGACGCTGACGATCCTGACAGTGATTGGCGACGGCGCATTCTTCTTCCTGCCGCTGATGGTCGCCGCCTCTGCCGCCATTAAATTCAAAACCAACATGTCGCTGGCTATTGCTATTGCGGGCGTGCTGGTGCATCCGAGCTTTATTGATCTGATGGCTAAGGCCGCACAGGGCGAGCACGTTGAGTTCGCGCTGATCCCGGTCACAGCGGTGAAATACACCTACACGGTGATCCCGGCGCTGGTCATGACCTGGTGCCTGTCGTACATCGAACGGTGGGTGGATCGCATCACGCCAGCCGTAACCAAAAACTTCCTGAAACCAATGCTGATCGTGCTGATCGCCGCCCCGCTCGCCATCATCTTAATTGGCCCGATTGGCATCTGGATCGGCAGCGCGATCTCCGCGTTGGTGTACACCATTCACGGCTATCTGGGCTGGCTGTCGGTGGCCATTATGGGCGCACTGTGGCCGCTTCTGGTGATGACCGGCATGCACCGCGTCTTTACCCCCACCATTATTCAAACCATTGCCGAAACCGGTAAAGAAGGCATGGTTATGCCGTCTGAAATTGGCGCCAACCTGTCGCTGGGTGGATCTTCTTTAGCGGTCGCCTGGAAAACCAAAAACCCGGAACTGCGTCAGACAGCGTTAGCCGCAGCGGCCTCTGCCATTATGGCAGGGATTTCCGAGCCGGCGCTGTATGGCGTGGCGGTACGCCTGAAACGTCCGCTGATTGCCAGTCTTATCAGCGGCTTTATCTGCGGTGCCGTAGCCGGGATGGCCGGACTGGCAAGCCACTCGATGGCAGCACCAGGTCTGTTCACCAGCGTACAGTTTTTTGACCCGGCCAATCCGATGACCATTGTCTGGGTATTTGGCGTCATGGCGCTGGCGGTAGTGCTGTCGTTTGTCTTAACGCTGCTGCTCGGCTTTGAGGATATTCCCGTCGAAGATGCGGCCGCGCAGGCCAGAAAAAATCAGGCTGCGCAGCCGGGAAATATCAATGGCGCCAGCATCTGACGGATACTAACTGAGGTTTATTATGTCTGTTTTTCCGCAAGGATTTTTATGGGGCGGCGCACTGGCCGCCAACCAGTCTGAAGGGGCGTATCGGGAAGGCGGCAAAGGGCTGACTACCGTGGATATGATCCCCCACGGCGCACATCGAATGCCGGTTAAACTGGGTCAGGAAAAGCGCGTTCAACTGCGGGATGACGAGTTTTATCCCAGCCATGAAGCGATTGATTTTTATCATCGCTATAAAGACGATATCGCCCTGATGGCAGAAATGGGGTTCACGGTGTTTCGTACCTCAATTGCCTGGAGTCGGCTCTATCCGAACGGGGATGAACTGACGCCAAATCAGGAAGGCATTGATTTTTATCGCTCGGTGTTTGCCGAGTGCAAAAAGTACGGTATTGAGCCGTTGGTGACGTTGTGCCACTTTGATGTACCGATGCACCTGGTCACCGAGTATGGCTCCTGGCGTAACCGCAAAATGGTGGAGTTTTTCACCCGCTACGCCCGTACCTGCTTCGAGGCCTTTGATGGTCTGGTGAAATACTGGCTGACGTTCAATGAAATCAACATCCTGCTGCACAGCCCTTTTTCCGGCGCGGGACTGGTGTTTGAAGCGGGTGAAAATCAGGATCAGGTGAAATACCAGGCCGCGCACCACGAACTGATTGCCAGCGCACTGGCAACCAAAATCGCCCATGAAATCAATCCGCACAACCAGGTCGGGTGCATGCTGGCGGGCGGAAACTTTTACCCCTACTCGTGCAAACCTGAAGATGTGTGGACCGCGCTGGAAAAGGACCGTGAAAACCTGTTCTTTATTGATGTACAGGCGCGTGGTGCTTATCCCGCCTACTCAGCCCGCGTGTTTCGTGACAAGGGCGTAGTGATTGAGAAAGCCCCGGAAGATGACGACATCCTGAAAAATACCGTCGATTTTGTCTCCTTCAGCTATTACGCCTCGCGCTGCGCCTCGGCAGAAATGAACACCGGCAACACCAGCGCCGCCAACGTGGTGAAGTCGCTGCGCAATCCGTACATTGCAGCCAGCGAATGGGGCTGGGGCATTGACTCACTGGGTCTGCGCATCACCATAAACATGATGTATGACCGCTACCAGAAACCGCTGTTTCTGGTGGAGAACGGACTGGGGGCAAAAGATGAAATCGATGCCAACGGCGAGATCAACGATGACTATCGCATCCGCTATTTACGCGACCATATTCGCGCCATGGCAGACGCCATTGAAGACGGCGTGCCGCTGATGGGTTACACCACCTGGGGCTGTATCGATCTGGTTTCCGCTTCCACCGGCGAGATGAGCAAACGCTACGGTTTTGTCTATGTCGACCGCGATGACGCAGGCAATGGCACGCTGACGCGGACTCGCAAGAAATCATTCTGGTGGTACAAAAAAGTGATCGCCAGCAACGGGGCTGATCTGGACTGATCGTCGGGCCGGATGGCGCTTGCTATCCGGCCCGCATGATCACCCGCCACAAACATCCGCCCTTCCTTCCCGTTTCATTTTTTACATTCATTTTTCTGGATCGTCATTCCATTCTGCGGTTTGCTGCCGCGCATTATTACTGGCATTTTATTCAGTAGTTTTTACTTTTCACCGTTCGTAACAAGGAAACGTTCATGTCTACTGATAATGTTCAAACACCAATGATTATCGCCAAACCCGTGCGTCGTTTAAAAGTGGGTTACGTCAGAAGACGCTACGAAGATCGCCGTACCGGATTCACCCTGCGTATCAGTCGACACGCCTCATTAACGCTGAATGGCGACTGGCTGGAACAGGCGGGTTTTCCGACCGGCACAGAGGTGAATGTTTCGGTGATGCAGGGGAAATTAATTATTGAGCAGGCAACTGAATAACGGCTGGATATGTAAAGGCGGAACAGGCCGGATGCCGAGCGTGGCTGACATCCGGCGCTGGGAATGCTTACTCTTCTGGCGCTTCTAACTCAGCAAATCCGCCATGGCCTTCCCAACCGGCTAATCGCTGATACACGGTCTCGACCGCCTCTTTGATTGGCTGTGTCATCGGGTAATAAAAGCCGACAATATCCGGTTGAATGCCGAGGAAAATCACCTCGCCAACATCCTCTTTGAGCTGATCAACCAAATAGTTCAACGGCATATTATGGGTGGTCATCATGAACATCTCGGCAATATCATTGGGATCGATAATGCGGATCTCGCCGGGATTGAGGCCCATGTCAGTGGCATCAACAATCAGCAGACGTTCCGGGCGCAGTTCGCGGATCGCGACGATGTCATTTTCTGGCGCACTTCCGCCGTCGATGACCACCCAGTTGCCTTTAGGCTCAGCCGCGCACATTTCTGCCAGCAGCGGACCCGCACCGTCGTCACCCATCATGCTGTTGCCGACACACAATAAAACGTCAGTCACGGTGTCTCCTCACCATCAGATAGATGGCGCTTTCCTGGTGAATGTCATGCAGCATGCTGAGCACCAGCTTGCTCCATTCCTGCTGCTGCGGCGTTTGCGCGGCGAGCGCGTCATCAAACGCGCGCGCCAGCATCTGCACATGGTTAAAATCGATGACGATTTCACCGTACTTCGGCACGCCTTCCATCTTACGGCGAGCTTCGCTTCCTTCGGCAAGCGTGGCAATCCACGCCAGATAGTCATCCCACGGGCAGGTTAACGCCGCTTCCAGGCAGTCGATTATGCCTAAGTGGTGACCAATCGCCAGGCTGTAATAGACAACCTGCTGCGCCTCGGCGGGCGTTGCATCGTTCTCATCAATAAACTTACGGCTCAGTTGACTGAACACCACCGTTTCACTCATCGGATACGCGCCTCTTCTACAACATGATTAAGATGCGTGACGATCTCGGTCAGACGCGGATCGTTTTCCGCTTCCAGCCAGCGCGCCACCTGTTGCTCACCCTGCCCCAACTGATTCATATAGTCATCGGCAATCTGACGACCATAGCGATAACCCGCCAGACGACGTGCTTCGCGATCGACCTTCACACGCAGCGGCTGAACCATATCCGGGTGCAAAATTTCCGCAGGCTGTGCGTCCAGTTCGCCTGGTGCACGTGCGTGAATTTTCTGCTCCAGCAGGCCAAGCGCCATCGCGAAACCGTACAGCGTGGCGGCAGGCGTCGGTGGGCAACCAGGAATATACACATCCACGGGAACAATTTTGTCGGTGCCGCCCCATACGCAGTATAAGTCGTGGAAGATACCGCCGCTGTTGCCGCAGGCCCCATAGGAGATACAAATTTTCGGGTCCGGGGCAGACTGCCAGGCACGCAGTGCCGGAGAACGCATCGCGCGGGTTACCGCACCGGTGAACAGCAGAATATCCGCATGGCGCGGCGACGGAACCACTTTGATGCCAAAACGTTCGGCGTCAAACAGCGGGGACAAGGTGGCGAAGATTTCGATTTCGCAACCGTTGCAGCCACCGCAGTCGACGCGGTAAACGTACGCTGAACGCTTGATGCTTTTCAGCAATGACGCTTTCATGCTGGCAATGGATTCATCCACGGTCATCGGGACAGGAATTCCGTTGGCATCACGTGGGCCTAATAAATTGCTCATCAGCTGGCCTCTTTCATATGGCGAGTCAGTTCAATACGGTCAGACGGCACCAGGCATTTCTGGCGCTTACAATCCGGGCAGGTCTCAAAACCTTCACGGTGATTTTCCGCACGGGAATCACCGTTGTGCTTCAGTAACGCAATGGCGTAATCAATCTCTTTTTGCACCGCAAAAGGACGGTTACAGACGCGGCAATTACACAGAGCAAAACGAGACTGCTGCAGGAAATCTTCTTTCTTCCATACCGCCAGCTCATACTCCTGCGACAGCTTGATCGCCGCCGTCGGGCAGACTTCTTCACAGCGGCCACAGAAAATACAGCGACCGAGGTTGAACTGCCACGCCAGCTCATTGGTGACCAGATCTGTTTCTACTGTCAGCGCGTTAGATGGGCACGCATTGATACAGGCCGCACAGCCAATACACTGCTGCGGATTATGTTCCGGCTTACCGCGGAAGTTTTTATCAACCGCAATCGGCTCCAGCGGGTAAGACGACGTTGGTGCCCCGGTTTTGATGACTTTTTTGATAAAAGTAAACATGGCGATTCCTTATTTCAGCGGCGAGTTTTTACGCTCGATGCTGTAGCGCTCAAGTTCTTTGTACGGCACGACTTTGCTTTTCTTCTTACGTACATCGACCACGGTCATACGGTCAGTACAGGAGTAGCAAGGATCGAGGCTACCGATAATCAGCGGGGCATCGGAGACGGTGTTACCACGCAGCATGTAACGCAGCGTCGGCCAGTTGGCGTAGGTGGCCGCACGGCAGCGCCAGCGATACAGCTTCTGGTTATCGCCGGTCATGCTCCAGTGGATGTCATCGCCACGCGGTGCTTCGGCAAAGCCCAGCGCGAAGCGGTGCGGAATATAGGTAAAGCCTTCCACCGCCAGCGGGCCGCCCGGCAGGTTATCCAGACCAAAGTCGATCATGTTCAGCGCGGTATAAACTTCGTTGATACGCACTTTCAGACGGGAAATAACGTCGCAGCCCTGCTCGCTGTGCACTTCCATCGGCAGTAAACCGTAACCGACGAACGGGTGGTCCGCGCGGGTATCACGCGCGTGGCCGCTGGCACGCACCATTGGGCCGACGTTACTGAAGTCACGAGCAATTTCCGGGTCCAGACGACCAATGCCGACGGTGCGCTGTTCCATGTTCGGCGTACTGAGCAGCATGTCGACCAGATCCTGTACATCACGACGCATTTGCTGCGCCAACTGACGGGTCTGGATCATGTCCTCTTTCAGCAGGTCACGACGGATGCCGCCGATCAGGTTCATACCGTAGGTTTTACGCGCCCCGGTGAGGATCTCCGCCATTTTCATCGACGTTTCACGCACGCGGAAGAACTGCATAAAGCCGGAGTCAAAGCCGGTGAAGTGGCACGCCAGGCCAAGGTTCAGCAGGTGCGAGTGCAGACGTTCCACTTCCAGCAGAATGGCGCGGATCATCTGCGCGCGTTCCGGCACCACAATCCCCATCGCATTTTCCACGGAGGTGGTGTACGCCGTGCTGTGGGCAAAACCACAAATACCGCATACGCGATCCGACAGGAACGTCACTTCGTTATAACCCATACGGGTTTCCGCCAGTTTCTCCATGCCGCGGTGGACATAGAACAGACGGTAGTCGGCGTCGATGATGTTTTCGCCATCAACAAACAGGCGGAAGTGACCTGGTTCATCGGAGGTGACGTGCAGCGGGCCAATCGGCACCACGTTATTTTTCTTGTCACCCAGTTCGTTGATGAACTCGTAGGTTTCAGCATCGGTAGTCGGCGCCGGGCGCTGACGGTAATCCATGCTGTCTTTACGCAGCGGATAGAGTTCGTCCGGCCAGTCATCCGGCAGTACCAGACGGCGTTCGTCCGGTAACCCTACCGGGATCAAGCCGTACATGTCGCGCACTTCACGCTCGCCCCAAACGGCGGCCGGTACGCGCGGCGTCACGGACGGGAACTCCAGTTTATTGGCGTCGACTTCTACGCGAACGGTTATCCAGCACTTGGTGCCCTGTTCCATCGACATGACATAGTAGACGGCGTAATGGCCGCACAGCTGACGTTCGTCGTTACCAAACAGCACCGACAACCAGCCGCCCTGTTTGTAGTAGAGAAATTCAACTACTTCCGGCAGATAGTTGACCTTCACGGTGATGGTCAGCTGATCTTTGGTCTGCCAGCCTTCATCCAGCACCACGCCCGGGAAGGCCTGGTGCAGAGCGGCGAGATAGTGTTGACCTACTTTTTCTTCAGACATGTTCAAACTCTCTTAAATCACGCCACCAGCAAGGAGACGAAGGCTAAAAACGCAAACCCAAAACCGGCCCAGGTCACGCGTGAAGTGGCGCAAAAACGCAGACGCGCCATGCTGTTTTCAAACAGGGCGATGACCAGCACGCCGAGGACCAGCTTAACGACAGCAATCACCAGCGCCAGCAGCAGCCCGCCCGCAGTGAAGGTTTCCATCTGCCCCCACGGCAGGAACACGCCGACAAACATTTGCAAAACGACCAGTTGCTTGAGGCTGATACCCCACTTGAGCACCGCAAAACCGCTGCCGCTGTATTCGGTCAGCGGACCTTCCTGCAGCTCCTGCTCGGCTTCCGCGAGGTCGAACGGCAGCTTGCCCATTTCGATAAAGGTGGCGAAGGCACAGGCGCACAGCGCCAGAATCAACGGGATGCTACGCGCGGCAGGCCAGTGATAAATGGTATCGGCAATGTTGCTGATGTGGGTCGAACCAGCAACCTGCGCCGCCACCCACAAGCCCAGCAGCAGAATCGGCTCCACCAGTACGCCGAGCATCGCTTCACGGCTGGCGCCGATAGCGGTGAACGGGCTACCGGTATCCAGACCGGCGATAGAAAAGAAGAAGCGGGCAATGGCAAACAGGTAAATCAGCGTGATCAAATCACCCAGTTGCGGTAGCGGCGAGCCCACGGTCACCACCGGCAGCGCGGTAGCGATAGTCAGCATAACGCCCACCATCACAAACGGCGTCAGGCGGAAGACCCAGCTGGAATCCGCTGGCGCAACGCTCTGACGGCCAAGCAGTTTGATAATGTCGCGATATTCCTGCAACACGCCCGGACCGCGGCGGTTATGCAAACGCGCACGCGCCACGCGGGTAATACCGGACAACAGCGGCGCCGCGGCAAACAGCACCAGCGCCTGAATTAACGGATATAAAACACTCATTCTCAGGCTCCTCGTGAAACCACAATCACCACCAGCACCGCCAGCTCAATCAGCGCCAGGCGACGGAACAACACCGGTGCCACCGCGTTCTGCCAGCCCGGAACCCAGGATACCGGGTTCAGCCATTTACGCAGTTTGAGTACCGGAGCAAAGGCTTCTTTAACCGGCATGGCAAAGCCGTGCGCAGTGATCACCATTGACTGCTCGTGATCGTAACCACACACCCACGCGGAACCGCGTGAACGTGACGGCAGGCGGTTGCCTTTGAAAATAGCCATGATGATGAACGGCAGCAGCGGACACGCGATCAGCAGCAGCGTGATCATCGGCTGAGATACGGTGGTATTCGCCGTTTCCAGCGGTAGCGGAACAGCGGCAGAAATCAGCGGCAGCAACCACGGGGCAGCAACGCCGCCAATCACGCAGCAGATAGCCAACGCAACCACGCTCACGCTCATCAGGATTGGTGCGCAGCAGGCGTTTTCCGCTTCCTTCGTGCGCGGTGCGCCGAGGAACGTCACACCGTAGACTTTCGCCATACACATCACCGCCAGCGCACCGGTAATGGCCAAACCGACAGCCAGCAACGGTCCTAACAGACGACCGATGAACGCGCCGCTGTTACCCAGCTTGAAGAAGGATTGATAGATAACCCACTCACCGGCAAAGCCGTTCAGCGGCGGCAGCGCGGCCATCGCCATCAGGCCAACCAGCATCGCCAGAGAAATCACCGGCATACGTTTACCGATACCGCCCAGTTTCTCGATATCACGGTGACCGGTGCGGAACCAGATGCTGCCTGCGCCCAAAAACAGGACGCTTTTGAACAGGCTATGGTTGACCAGGTGATACAAACCGCCGGTCAGGCCAAGTGCGATCAGTGCCGGTTGGTTAAGGGAAATACCGGTCACGCCAGCACCCAGACCCAGTAGGATAATGCCGATGTTTTCCAGCGTGTGGTACGCCAGCAGACGCTGGATGTTGTGCTCCATCAGGGCATACAGGCCGCCGATAAACGCGGTGATCATCCCCAGCACCAGTAGCGTAACGCCCCACCACAGCGGTGCATTACCGCCCAGCAGCGACAGGGACAGAATACCCAGCAGACCCACCTTCATTACCACGGTAGAGAACAGCGCCGCCGCCGGTGCACTGGCGTTGGCGTGTGCCTGTGGCACCCAACCGTGCAGTGGGATAATCCCGGCCAGCAGACCAAAGCCCGCCACACCCAACAGCCAGATGTCAGCACCGAGCGGCAGTTGCTGAGTGCGCAGGTCGAGCAAGCGCAGTTCCAGCGTACCGTAGCGCTGCCACACCAGATAGCAGGCGATCGCCAACAGCAGCGTACCGACACGACCCAGCGCAAACCACAGCTTGCCTTCTTTGCTGCACCCGGTCAGGAACACCGCACACAGCGCCATGATTTCCGCCATCACCACCAGCGTGCCGAGGTTGCTGGCAACCACGGCGCACACCGCCGCCGCCATCAGCAGATTAACCAGCAGTCCGTTGGCTTTTACCTGCGGGTGACGGTGCCAGTCGATGTTGTACAGGCTGACGAACAGGCCGCACAGACCCAGCGTAATCAGCCAGATAGCGTTCAGCGGCGACATTTGCAGGCTATGACCGATAAACGGCATCACGCCGCTAACCGCAACGGCGCGGGTCAGTACGAGGAACCCCGCAGCCGCCGTACAGAGGCTACCCACCGCACCGCCGACACCGGCGATCCAGCCGCTTAAC
Organism: Citrobacter sp. wls718; assembly: GCF_005280945.1. Classification (NCBI taxonomy): domain Bacteria; kingdom Pseudomonadati; phylum Pseudomonadota; class Gammaproteobacteria; order Enterobacterales; family Enterobacteriaceae; genus Citrobacter; species Citrobacter sp. wls718. The sequence goes on along the minus strand of NZ_SZWV01000107.1, from coordinate 14,771 downwards.
GGCTTATGAAATGAAAACAGAAATGCCAGAACCGCCGCCGCCGTAAACCAGGCCACGCCGCTGTTAATCAGTGAAATTGCGCTCATTTTGCATCCCCACTCTGAGCCTGCTGAAACAAGGTGAGATCGCCGAAGTCGGTATTGAACGTCAGCTCACGCTTACGTTTGCTGGCGCGGGCGATGTCCATATTGCTCACCAGATGCAGGGCTTGCGTTGGGCACATGCGCACGCAGGCCGGACCTTGTTCATCAAAGCTACACAAGTCGCATTTCACCGCAATGGCGCGAATACCCGGCACCCAGTCCAGCAGCGTGCTGACGCGAGCTGGCGCTGACGGAGCAGGAGGCGCTTTTGACGTATTGGCGTTCGCCGGGATATGCAGCGGACGGCTGCCTGAAAACTCAATGGCCCCAAACGGACAGGCGATCCCGCACAGTTTGCAGCTCACGCACAGGCTTTCATTCAGCTGTACGGCGCCGTCGACACGGTTAATCGCATTGACCGGACAAACGGTGGCACAAGGCGCATCTTCACACTGGTGGCAAAGCTGCGGCGCAGATTCTTTTTCATTTAGCATCACTTTCAGGCGCGGCATTGACTGCAGGCCATGCTGGCGATGTGTCTCTGAGCAGGCGGCTTCACAGGTGTGGCAGCCGATACAAAGAGTGGAGTCAGCAATTACAAAACGATTCACCAGGCATTCCTCAGGTGATAGTCATTTTTGACGAAAACATGTCTATCAAATGTCATTTTCGACACTTATCGACATGCCCATTCCCTAAACTGTCGTGACGCAGCATACGCACCGCATCATGACTTACGTGGACACACCCGAGGCTTAAACCGGGCTATGACCCTCTACCAGTTGGCTTAAATTCACTGGCATATTGTTTTCAACCGCTGTGTACAGGCTGTCGTAGACGCTGGCGATTTTTTCGAGATAGTGCTCCAGCACCTGTTCCCGATCGCGGTTGCTGATACGGTCATCGACCTTGCCGTCGAGAGACAGTTGTGCCTGTGCAATCAACTGCTTATCTTCGCCATCTTTCGTTTCAACGTAGTACTCGATGGTATGGCTGTTAAAGCCGTCCGCCAGCGTGACGTAGATAACGAAGTGCTCAAACAAGACAAAGCACAGGTCCTTGTCCGGCGCGCAGCTCATCGCATGATGTAAACGCGCTTTCGACAGGGTGATCCCCTGTACCAGCGAGTTGCAATAAATACGCCACTGGTCCTGTAGGCGACGATGCCGTTCAGCGATGTAATCGGCTTTTTCGCTTATTTCCCAAATAGTCATGTCAGGTTACCCGTTTAGCAGAGACATTCAGCGTTAAGCACGTTTCATGCCAATATTTAATTGCTTATATTTCATATGGATAGGTAATTTACTGGTCGTGACGACATGTCATTTCGTCATCGTCGTCATTGTCACGGGTGAAAAAATTCAGTTTGGCATGTTTTTTGCTTTTATCCCGATAACAACATGGGAGGCGATATGCACGAAATAACCCTCTGCCAACGGGCACTGGAATTGATTGAACAACAGGCTACGCAACACGGTGCAAAACGGGTTACTGCGGTCTGGCTCAAAATTGGCGCATTTTCTTGCGTAGAAACCAGCGCTCTCGCCTTTTGTTTTGATCTGGTATGCCGTGGCACCCTTGCAGAAGGTTGTAAACTCCACCTCGAAGAACAAGAAGCCGAATGTTGGTGTGAAACATGCCAGCAGTACGTCACCTTACTGACCCAGCGCGTGCGCCGTTGTCCGCAATGTCACAGCGACATGCTAAGAATCGTGGCCGATGACGGCCTGCAGATTCGACGAATTGAAATAGGCGATGCTGAAGATTAAAGCTGGTGACAAAGTAGGCCGGATAAGACGTTAGCGTCGCCATCCGGCAAAAAGCGAGTAACAAGCAATAGATCAGGAGTGAGCGATGTGTACGACATGTGGTTGCGCTGAAGGCAACCTTTATATAGAGGGTGATGAACATAACCCCCACTCGGCGTTTCGCAGCGCGCCATTTGCCCCGGCCGCTCGTCCGGCGCTGAATATTACCGGTGTGAAGACCGCCAGTTTCACCCCGAGCCAAACTGAAGAAGGCGATTTACACTACGGTCATGGTGAAGCCGGCACCCACGCGCCAGGCATGAGCCAGCGCCGTATGCTGGAAGTGGAAATTGACGTGCTGGACAAGAACAACCGTCTGGCCGAGCGTAACCGCGCCCGCTTCGCCGCCCGTCAGCATCTGGTGCTGAATCTGGTCTCCAGCCCCGGATCCGGTAAAACAACGCTGTTAACCGAAACATTGATGAAGCTGAAAGACAGCGTGCCGTGTGCGGTGATCGAAGGCGACCAGCAGACGGTTAACGACGCCGCACGTATTCGCGCCACCGGTACGCCCGCCATCCAGGTGAACACCGGTAAAGGCTGCCATCTTGATGCACAAATGATTGCCGATGCCGCGCCGCGACTGCCGCTGGCAGACAACGGTATTCTGTTCATTGAAAACGTCGGTAACCTGGTATGCCCGGCGAGCTTCGACCTCGGCGAACGTCATAAAGTGGCGGTGCTTTCCGTTACCGAAGGCGAAGACAAACCGCTAAAATACCCGCATATGTTTGCCGCCGCCTCGCTGATGCTACTCAACAAAGTCGACCTGCTGCCGTACCTCAATTTTGATGTTGAACAATGCATCGCCAGCGCCCGGGAAGTGAACCCGGAAATTGAGATCATCCTGATTTCCGCCACCAGCGGTGAAGGCATGGATCAATGGCTCTCCTGGCTGGAGACGCAGCGATGTGCATAGGTGTTCCGGGTCAAATCCGCACCATTGAGGGAAACCAGGCCAAGGTCGATGTTTGCGGTATTCAGCGCGACGTCGACCTGACGCTGGTCGGTAGTTGTGATGAGCACGGTCAACCACGTCTGGGGCAATGGGTCCTGGTGCACGTTGGTTTTGCCATGAGCATCATTAATGAGGCTGAAGCGCGCGACACGCTCGAGGCGCTGCAAAACATGTTTGACGTTGAGCCGGATGTCGGCGCGTTGCTGTACGGCGAGGAAAAATAAATGCGTTTCGTTGACGAATATCGCGCACCAGAACAGGTGATGCAGTTGATTGACCACCTGTGTGAACGTGCCGCTCACCTCCCCTACACCGCTGAACGTCCGCTGCGCATTATGGAAGTCTGCGGTGGTCATACCCACGCTATTTTCAAATTCGGTCTTGACCAACTGCTGCCTGAAAACGTGGAGTTTATTCACGGCCCCGGCTGCCCGGTTTGCGTGCTGCCGATGGGCAGAATTGACAGCTGCGTAGAAATTGCCAGCCACCCGGAAGTGATTTTCTGCACCTTTGGCGACGCGATGCGCGTCCCGGGAAAACAGGGTTCGCTGCTGCAGGCCAAAGCGCGTGGCGCAGATATCCGTATCGTCTATTCGCCGATGGATGCCCTGAAGATGGCGCAGGAAAACCCGACCCGCAAAGTCGTGTTCTTTGGTCTGGGTTTTGAAACCACCATGCCGACGACCGCTATCACGCTCCAGCAGGCAAGACAGCGTGACGTGCAAAACTTCTACTTTTTCTGTCAGCACATTACGCTGATCCCAACACTGCGTAGCCTGCTGGAACAGCCAGATAACGGTATTGACGCCTTTTTAGCACCGGGGCACGTCAGCATGGTCATTGGCACCGATGCCTATAATTTCATCGCCTCCGATTTCCATCGCCCGCTGGTGGTCGCCGGTTTCGAACCGCTCGATCTGCTGCAAGGCGTGGTAATGCTGATTGAGCAGAAAATTGCCGACCACAGCCAGGTTGAGAACCAGTACCGTCGCGTGGTGCCGGATGCCGGTAACGCCCTGGCGCAGCAGGCTATCGCCGAGGTGTTCTGCGTCGATGGCGACAGCGAATGGCGCGGTCTGGGCGTTATCGAATCTTCCGGCGTTCATCTGACGCCTGACTACCAACGTTTTGATGCCGAAGCACATTTCAAACCGGCGCCACAGCAGGTGTATGACGACCCGCGCGCGCGCTGCGGCGAGGTGCTGACCGGTAGATGTAAACCGCATCAGTGCCCGTTATTTGGTAAAACCTGTAATCCGGAGACCGCATTTGGCGCCCTGATGGTCTCCTCCGAAGGCGCGTGTGCCGCCTGGTATCAGTATCGTCAGCAGGAGTGTGAAGCATGAACAGCGTACAACTCGCCCACGGTAGCGGCGGTCAGGCTATGCAACAATTGATCAATAGCCTGTTTATGGAAGCATTTGCGAATCCGTGGCTGGCGGAACAAGAAGATCAGGCGCGTCTGGATCTGGCGCAACTGATGGCTGAAGGCGACCGTCTGGCATTTTCGACCGACAGCTACGTGATTGATCCGCTGTTCTTCCCTGGCGGCAATATCGGCAAGCTGGCTGTCTGCGGTACGGCTAACGACGTCGCCGTCAGTGGTGCGATCCCTCGCTACCTCTCCTGCGGGTTTATCCTCGAAGAAGGTCTGCCGATGGACACGCTGAAAACCGTGGTCAACAGCATGGCGGCCACCGCGCGCGAAGCGGGCATTGCCATCGTCACCGGCGACACCAAGGTGGTGCAGCGCGGCGCGGCGGACAAACTGTTTATCAACACCGCCGGAATGGGCGCGATCCCCGCTAATATCCACTGGGGTGCACAAACCCTGAGCCCAGGCGATGTACTGCTGGTCAGCGGAACGCTCGGCGACCACGGCGCAACCATCCTTAACCTGCGCGAGCAGTTGGGGCTGGACGGTGAACTGGTCAGCGACTGCGCGGTGTTAACGCCGCTGATTCAGACGCTGCGTGACATCCCCGGCGTGAAAGCGCTGCGCGACGCCACTCGCGGCGGCGTGAATGCAGTCACCCACGAGTTTGCGGCGGCCTGCGGCTTCGGCATTGAATTGTCCGAATCATCCCTGCCGGTGAAACCAGCGGTACGTGGCGTCTGCGAACTGCTCGGTCTGGATGCGCTCAACTTTGCCAACGAAGGCAAACTGGTTATCGCCGTGGAACGCCAGGCCGCAGAAAGCGTGCTTGCCGCGCTACGCGCGCATCCGTTGGGCCGCGATGCGGCGCTGATTGGTGAAGTGGTGGAACGTAAAGGCGTTCGTCTGGCCGGACTGTACGGCGTGAAGCGAACTCTTGATTTACCACACGCCGAACCACTCCCACGCATATGCTGATA
>NZ_SZWV01000107.1:0-9527 GCF_005280945.1 Citrobacter sp. wls718 | reverse complement strand
GCGCTTCGCTTACCGGGCCTACGGATGGCGTACCCTGGCCATCCGACAATAATTTTCAACTTATACCTATAATTCATTTACCGTTTTTGCACCGTTGGTGCTTCCTGGAAAAGCAATATGTCGTATACACCGATGAGCGACCTCGGACAGCAAGGCTTGTTCGATATCACTCGTACATTATTACAGCAGCCCGATCTTCAGTCTCTCAGTGAGGCGCTTTCACAGTTGGTCAAGCGTTCGGCGCTGGCCGACAGTGCGGCTATTGTGTTATGGCAGGCGCAGACGCAGCGTGCGCGTTACTTTACGACGCGTGAAAATGGTAAACCCATCGATTATGAAGACGAAACGGTGCTGGCACACGGTCCGGTGCGCCGCATTCTGTCTCGTCCCGATGCCCTGCACTGCAGCTATCATGAGTTTAGTGAAACCTGGCCGCAGCTGGCATCCGGCGGGTTGTACTCCCAATTTGGTCACTACTGTCTGCTGCCGCTGGCGGCCGATGGGCGCATCTTCGGCGGCTGTGAATTTATCCGCCACGAAGACAGCCCGTGGAGTGAAAAAGAGTACAACCGCCTGCAAACCTTTACCCAGATCGTCGGCGTCGTGGCCGAACAGATCCAGAACCGGGTCAGCAACAACGTCGACTACGATCTGCTATGTCGTGAGCGTGACAACTTTCGTATCCTGGTCGCCATCACCAATGCGGTGCTCTCCCGCCTGGACATTGATGAGCTGGTCAGCGAAGTCGCCAAAGAGATCCACCACTACTTCGATATCGACGCCATCAGCATCGTGCTGCGCAGCGATCGCAAAAATAAGCTGAGCATCTATTCCACCCACTATCTGGATGAGCATCATCCGGCGCACGAGCAGAGCGAAGTTGACGAAGCGGGCACGCTCTCTGAGCGGGTTTTCAAAAGCAAAGAGATGCTGCTGATTAACCTGAGCGAACGTGATGCGCTGGCGCCTTACGAACGTATGCTGTTTGACACCTGGGGCAACCAGTTACAAACCTTGTGTCTGCTGCCGCTGATGTCCGGTAACACGATGCTTGGCGTCCTCAAGCTGGCCCAGTGCGAAGAAAAAGTCTTCACTACCGCCAATCTCAAGCTGCTGCGCCAGATTGCCGAGCGCGTGGCCATTGCTGTCGATAACGCCCTCGCCTACCAGGAGATCCACCGCCTGAAAGAACGGCTGGTCGATGAGAACCTGGCATTGACCGAGCAGCTCAATAACGTGGACAGTGAGTTTGGTGAAATCATTGGCCGCAGCGAAGCCATGTACAGCGTGCTCAAACAGGTCGAGATGGTGGCGCAAAGTGACAGCACCGTGCTGATTCTGGGCGAGACAGGAACGGGTAAAGAGCTGATTGCCAGGGCTATTCACAATCTGAGTGGACGTAATGCCCGTCGGATGGTGAAGATGAACTGTGCGGCGATGCCTGCCGGACTGCTGGAAAGCGACCTGTTTGGTCATGAGCGTGGCGCGTTTACCGGTGCCAGTACGCAGCGCATCGGGCGTTTCGAACTGGCCGATAAAAGCTCGCTGTTTCTCGACGAAGTTGGCGACATGCCGCTGGAGCTACAGCCTAAGCTGCTGCGCGTTCTGCAGGAGCAGGAATTTGAACGTCTGGGCAGCAACAAGCTGATCCAGACCGACGTGCGGTTGATCGCCGCCACCAACCGCGATCTGAAAAAAATGGTGGCCGATCGCGAATTCCGCAACGATCTGTACTATCGCCTGAACGTCTTCCCGATCCATCTGCCACCGCTGCGCGAGCGCCCGGAAGATATCCCGCTGCTGGTGAAGGCCTTCACCTTTAAAATTGCTCGCCGGATGGGGCGCAATATCGACAGCATTCCGGCTGAAGCGCTGCGCACGCTAAGCGGCATGGAGTGGCCGGGAAACGTGCGTGAACTGGAAAACGTGGTGGAACGCGCGGTCCTGCTGACCAGAGGCAACGTGCTGCAACTGTCCCTGCCGGATATCATCACGCCGGCGCCGTGCACACCGCCGGTGGCGACCGAAGTTGCGCAGGAAGGCGAAGATGAATTCCAGTTGATTATGCGCGTGCTGAAAGAGACCAACGGTGTGGTCGCCGGTCCAAAAGGCGCAGCACAGCGGCTGGGACTGAAACGCACAACGTTGCTCTCACGCATGAAGCGACTGGGTATTGATAAGGATGCGCTGGTTTAACGATTGTGGCTGATGGCGCAGATGCGTATGCCTTTGTAGGCCGGATAAGGCGCAGCCGCCATCCGGCACACCGCAACATTATTTCTTAGGCTTAAATTTCTCTGGCAATTCCGGCACCGGGCGTTTGTCATCCATCAGATGACGCACGGTCAGGATCGGATGACGCCAGAGCATCCTCGGCCCGGCCCAGCGCATAATCTGCTTCATCTCTTCGCGTTTTGCAGGTTGATAACAGTGCACCGGACACTGTTTGCAAGCTGGTTTCTCCTCACCAAATACGCACTTATCCAGTCGTTTTTGCGCATAGGCAAACAACGCATCGTAATGCCCCGGCTCGTCTGAAGCCTGCGGGCACTGGCTCTCATACAGCGAGATCATTTTCTGGATCGTCATTTTTTCACGTGCAATACGTTTGCCGGACATGATGCCTCCACATTTAAGTTGCATGCATAATACACCTTAGTAATCCGCGGCACTATTACCTGAAGGTGATACATCCTTAGCACCCTACGCAAATAAGAATTATTTTCATTTATCATGCCTTGTGCTATATAACATAGCAAAGGCTATATTCGATGATAAATTAACCACTTTCTTGTGAGGGATACTATGCCGCGCCTGCCCCATCTGAAATCGTTTCTCCTTGCCTGCGTCCTGACGGCGCTGACGCTGTCGCCCGCATCGGCGCAAGAAAAATTTAAGGTGGTCACCACCTTTACGGTGATTGCCGATATGGCGAGCAACGTGGCGGGTGACGCAGCCGAGGTCAGCTCCATTACCAAGCCGGGGGCTGAAATTCACGAATATCAGCCCACGCCGGGCGACATTAAACGCGCGCAGGGCGCACAGCTGATCCTCTCCAACGGTCTCAATCTGGAACTGTGGTTTGCCCGCTTCTACCAGCATTTATCCGGCGTGCCGGAGGTGATGGTCTCTGACGGCGTGAAGCCGATGGGCATCAGCGAAGGTCCCTATAACGGCAAGCCGAATCCCCATGCCTGGATGTCAGCTGAGAACGCGCTGATTTACGTCGATAACATCCGCGATGCGCTGATGAAGTACGATCCGGACAATGCCACCATCTACCAGAACAATGCAGAGCGCTATAAAACAAAAATTCGTCAGACGCTCGATCCCCTGCATGCGGCGCTGGCAAAAATCCCGGCCGATAAACGCTGGCTGGTCACCAGTGAAGGCGCATTCTCCTATCTGGCGCGCGATAACGATTTGAAAGAGCTGTATTTGTGGCCGATCAACGCCGATCAGCAAGGCACCCCCAAACAGGTGCGCAAAGTGATCGATGCGATCAGAACTCATCAGATCCCGACGGTATTTAGCGAAAGCACGGTGTCCGACAAGCCTGCCCGTCAGGTGGCGCGTGAGTCCGGCGCACATTACGGCGGCGTGCTGTATGTCGATTCGCTGAGCGCTGCTGATGGCCCTGTACCGACCTATCTGGATTTACTGCGCGTGACAACGGAAACCATTGTCAGCGGGATTAACGCAGGTTTGGGGAGCCAGCCATGAGTCATTCAGCGATTTCCGTCAATCAGGTGACGGTGACGTATCGCAACGGACACACCGCGCTGCGCGATGCCACCTTTCAGGTACCGGGTGGTTCGATTGCCGCGCTGGTCGGGGTCAACGGCTCCGGGAAATCAACGCTGTTTAAAGCGCTGATGGGGTTTGTCCGCCTGGCGCAGGGCGAAATTTCCATTCTGCAGCAGCCGGTCAGCAAGGCGCTAAAACAGAATCTGATTTCCTACGTTCCCCAGTCGGAAGAGGTGGACTGGTCATTTCCGGTGCTGGTGGAAGACGTGGTGATGATGGGACGCTTTGGCCATATGGGCTGGCTGCGACGACCAACCGCGCGCGACCATCAATGCGTGGATGCGGCGCTGGCGCGGGTCGATATGCTGGAATACCGCCATCGGCAGATCGGCGAACTCTCCGGTGGGCAGAAAAAACGTGTTTTTCTGGCGCGCGCCATCGCCCAGGACGGACAGGTCATTTTGCTGGATGAACCGTTCACCGGCGTAGACGTGAAAACCGAGGCCCGCATCATCGACCTGCTGCGCGAACTGCGCGATGAGGGGCGCACGATGCTGGTCTCTACTCACAATCTGGGTTCGGTGACCGAGTTTTGTGATTACACAGTCATGATCAAAGGGACGGTGCTGGCGAGCGGCCCGACCGACTCCACCTTTACCCCTGAGAATCTCGAGCTGGCGTTCAGCGGCGTCCTGCGCCATGTGAAGCTAAGCGGCGGTGAGCAGCACGTAATCACCGATGATGAACGGCCGTTTATTTCTCGACGTACGCCCAACGAGGGGGAATCACCATGAACTGGCTGACAGAACCGTTTGGCTACCAGTATATGCTCAACGCTATGTGGGTCTCGGCGATGGTCGGCGGCCTGTGCGCGTTTCTCTCCTGCTATTTAATGCTCAAGGGCTGGTCGTTAATTGGCGATGCACTGTCACACTCGATTGTGCCGGGCGTTGCCGGGGCCTATATGTTAGGGCTCCCCTTTGCGCTTGGCGCGTTTCTTTCCGGCGGGCTGGCAGCGGGCAGTATGCTGTTTCTTAACCAGCGTTCGCGCCTGAAGGAAGATGCGATCATTGGGCTGATTTTTTCCTCTTTCTTCGGCATCGGGCTGTTTATGGTGTCGCTCAATCCGATGTCGGTTAACATTCAGACCATTATTCTCGGTAATGTGCTGGCGATTGCACCGGAAGATATTCTGCAACTGGCGATTATCGGCGTTATCTCACTCACCATTCTGCTGTTGAAGTGGAAAGATTTGATGGTGGTTTTTTTCGATGAGAACCACGCGCGTTCTATCGGTCTGAACCCAGGCCGCCTGAAGCTGTTATTTTTTACGCTGCTCTCAGTTTCCACCGTTGCGGCGCTACAAACTGTCGGCGCATTTCTGGTGATTTGCCTGGTAGTGACGCCCGGTGCCACGGCCTGGCTGTTGACCGATCGCTTTCCCCGGCTGCTCACTATCGCCGTCGCTATCGGTAGCCTGACCAGCTTTTTCGGTGCCTGGCTGAGCTACTGGCTGGACGGCGCGACCGGCGGAATCATTGTCGTTCTGCAAACACTGCTGTTTCTGCTGGCGTTTGTCTTTGCGCCAAAACACGGTCTGTTGGCCAACCGTCGCCGCGCCCGCCAGGTGAATAAGGAGTCCTCATGTTCTTAACCGCCCTGCTGGAACCCTTTCAGTTCAGCTTTATGGTGAACGCGCTGACCATCTCCGTTATCGTCGCCATACCCTGCGCGCTGTTGTCGGTTTTTTTGGTGCTCAAAGGCTGGGCTTTGATGGGCGATGCCATGAGCCATGCGGTATTTCCAGGGATCGTACTGGCTTACATCGCGGGCATTCCGCTGGCCATTGGCGCGTTTATCGCTGGGCTGTTCTGCGCGGTGGCGACCGGCTATCTCGATGATAACAGCCGCATCAAACGCGACACGCTGATGGGTATCGTCTTCTCCGGCATGTTTGGCGCAGGACTGGTGCTGTACGTCTCAATCCAATCTGAGATTCATCTGGACCATATTCTGTTCGGCGACATGCTCGGTGTCTCGCTGGGGGATATCGCACAAACGGCGGTTATTGCGCTGGGGATTGCCCTTGTCATCGGGTTAAAGTGGAAAGATCTGTTGCTGCACGCCTTCGATCCGCACCAGGCAAAAGCCTGCGGGCTGAACACCACCCTACTGCATTATGGTCTGCTGTGTATGATCGCGCTCACCATCGTCGCCACGCTGAAGTCGGTGGGTATTATTCTGTCGATCTCGTTGTTAATTGCGCCGGGCGCGATTGCAATTTTACTCACGCGCCAGTTTTCCCACGCCCTAATACTGGCCGTCGTCATGTCGATGGTCACCTCATTTATGGGCGTGTACCTGTCATTTTTCATCGACAGCGCACCGGCCCCGACCATCGTCGTCTTATTCTCCCTGCTATTTGTTATCGCCTTTATTTATTCCACTCTACGCGATCGCCGTTTAGAACGGCGACGCCAGTACGGCGGTATATAACGCACAAAGATAAGAGCGTGAGGTATTTATCAGCCCCAGCTCAACAGCGGGCTGAGCGCTTCGCGCCCCACCAGTGCCCGTAGCGCGGGCAGGCGACAGCTGTGAGCCAGCAGCGGAGGCAGCGCAAAAATGATGTCGCTGGAGAGCATGACATTCTCCAGTTGCCCCCATAAGTACCAGCCAGTATCAACACCACTTGGCGGAACAAAAAAATGCAAATGTCCGCCCTCTGGCGGTTCATCGGCAATGCCCAGCCACTGGCTAAAGCGCGGGATAGCCGGTGAAACGTGCGTCACCCGCGAGCAGTTACGGACCTGGCTTGCAGGAATGTAAAACTCCTGCGTTCCCATGCGGATGCGCACGGCCGCCAGGTTAACGGGTTGCGTCATCACCACAGGTCTCCTGATAACGGTCAAATACCAGATTCAGATCCAGCAGGGTGAACCAGGTGTCGCCCACCTTGACCACCCCGACCGCAATCGGCTGTAGCGCCGGAGGCAGCGAATCACCGGGTAAATGAATCTGGCTTTCCACCACCTCAAGAACATCAATCAATCTGTCAATCAGGATGCCACTTTGCATCCTCTCACCGCAGCCAATCAGGATAGTCCGTTTTCCCAGGGCGTTAGCCACGGGGTTGTCAATCAGGCCGTCCAGCCTCATGACCGACTCCACGCGCCCGCGATAGTTGATCACGCCTTCAAGCATCGGCGGACAACAGGGTACCCACGAGATAGGACGTTCTGCGAGGATCTCTCTTATCTGCGCGCCGTAGAAAGCAAAGTTTTTATCCGCCAGCTGAAATAACACCAGCGTGCACTGCGGCTCATCGACGCTTTCACACTCGGGTTTCTCACCATGATTCAGCGCCAGGATCTGCTCCAGTTGTGGGCTCATGCCCTCTCCTTTTCTTCAGCGATACAGAAGGTGTTGCGGCCTTTTTGCTTGGCGGCATACAGCGCCTGATCGGAACGCTCACGCAGCGTTTCAATACGATCGCCAAACTGCCACTGCGCGATACCAGCGCTGAAGGTACTGTGAAAATAGGTATCATTAACCGAGAACGCGACCTGCTCGTAATCCTTGCGTAAACGTTCCACTACCAGGGCTGCCGTTTCGCTGGTGGTATTCGGCATGATGATGGCGAATTCTTCCCCGCCGTAGCGACCCACAATGTCGGTGCTGCGTAAACGATGGGAAAACAGCTGCGAGATGCCGACAATCACCTGGTCTCCGACGACGTGGCCGTAGGTATCGTTAATATTTTTAAAATGATCCAGGTCCACCATCACCATGCAGAACGGTTTACCGCTGTAGTTAGATTCGGCGATCGCGCTTTTAAGAAAGTGGGTGGTCGTCGAGTGGTTGTATAACCCACTCAAACTGTCCTGCGACATCCGGGCGCGCAGGGTGCGCATTCTTTCCGCTCGGATCGACACGGCATGGATCAATCCCTGAGGATCGGCCTGTTTGAGGATAAAGTCCTCCGCCCCAATACTCATGGCGCCAAACTGCGCCGTCTTATTAGTTTCACTGGAAAGATAGGCAATCGGCAGGCCAATGTGCTGCGGGATCTGGCGGATCAGTTTGGTCAGATCCACGCCGCTAAACTCAGGCATGTGGTAGTCCATCAGTACCAGATCAATCGGCTGGGCGTTCAGCACATGCAGCAAATACTGAGGTTTCTCCAGCACATGCACATCCATTCCCGCCATCCGCAGCATTTCCGCGTTGTATTCCGCGACCGCTGGCTCATCGTCAATCAACAGGATCTGATAGGGTTTCTTTAGCGACGGCTGGGTTAAGCGGTGAAGCTCCTGCACTAAATCGGTGATAGACGCCGGTTTAACAAAGTAGCCGTCGCAGCCCGATTTTATGGCGTTAATGCGCGCCGTAAAGTCGCTGTGACATGAGAGAAACAGCACCGGGAAAGCGGTGCCAACTTTCTTTTTCAGATCCGACATGGTCAGCGGGCCGCCGTAGGCGTTGTCCGGAAAGCTGACATCCATGATCACCACGGAAGGCGGTTGCGCCAGTACGGCCTGGGTAAAGTCCTCGGTATTCGCAAAGACATGGCAGGTAAAACCAAAGCAGCGCAGTTGGGTGGCGAGCAGCTCAACCTGATCGAGGTCATCATCGCACAGGTAGATCGGTTTACTGGTACGGCGGACAAACGCCTCCTCTGGACGCTCCTCAGGGTTCGGTAATTTGAAGCCTGTGTCGCTGATACGATGCTCAAGACTGAGCTGTTCTTGCGTTAGGGTATACAGCCAACGGAGGATCCTCCGTAGCTCATCGCAATGTAATGTGCATTGCTCCGGCTCGGTGAGTAATCGCTCACCTTCCGCGGAGGCAGTAGCGAGCGGAGCAAAGCCAAAAGATCCGGCAGACCCGTGAATACTGTGCAGCAAAATATGCAGCTGTTTACGACAAACCTCGCTGGGTTCGGCGACCAGTTGCACCAATAGCCTGTCCGCTTGTGCCAGCATATCGGGAATGCGGCGTAAAAACCCCTGTCTCAGCCGTGAGATTTTTTCCTGAGCGGCAGCCATAGCAAGGTGCTTATTTTCTTGTTTCATCGTGAGGTTTTTGACTTATTCAGTAGCAGGCTGCAGCAGCGCATTGACCGCGGAACCGAGGTTTTCCGCCAGATTTTCATCTTTTTTCACCCAGCGATCATACGGCACATCGCTGGCCGTCACTTCATTGGCGCTCAGCAAAATAAACGGTTTAGACCAGCCCTGGGCACGCAGCAGCGCCAGCAGATCCAGTCCGCTGATCTCTGGCATATGCAGGTCGCTAATCACCAGATCGAGTGTTTTATCCGAATCCAGGCACGCTAAGGCAGAGATGGCACTTTCCACAATCACCACCTCGTAGCCGTCCATTTCCAGGAAGACGGATGCCAGTTCAGCGGCAAAAAGATCATCATCAACTAATAAAATTCGCATCGTCTCTCTCGGTGTTGTGCCCTCAGCACAACAGCATTTTTAAGGTTTTTATCAGGCTGTCCTGCTCGAAATCGCCCTTGGCAATATAGGCATCCGCGCCTACCTGAATACCGCGCCGCCGGTCTTCTTCCTTGGCGCGGGAGGTCACGATAATAATCGGCGTGTGCTGGTAGTTTTTCTCGCCACGCAGCGATTTTGTGAAGGTAAAACCATCCATAAACGGCATTTCGACATCCGTCAGGACCGCATCAAACTGGGTCAGTTTCGCTTTCTGCAAGCCTGACAGCCCATCTTCCGCCAGCGTCACCTGGGTAATGACTCCAACTTATTGAT
>NZ_SZWV01000106.1:87775-116076 GCF_005280945.1 Citrobacter sp. wls718 | reverse complement strand
GGAGATTCAGGGGGCCAGTCTAGGCGATATTATGGGCTATTATCGTGTTAAAGCGTCGATGACCGTTCTGATGCAAAATTATTTCCGTACGAAATGTCTGTCTCGTGGTGGAAAAGTATTAACACAATATATTGATTCTCTGCTGAGAGTTCTGGCGGCAGACAATACGCTGACGTTTGAAGAAAAAACCGCCAGTATCGAGCAGGTGTGGATAAATATTGTTCTGCCCGAATTAGGAAAAACACAGTTTGCGCTTAAAAACTATATACTTTACAAATTCTGGGAAAATGATTTTCCTTATATGACCTCGGGAACACCGCTGCGCAGCCTGTATATTATCGTGGCGGAATATTATTTCATCAAACTGCTGGTGGCGGCCCATGCCAAAGAGCAGGGGGCGGTGCACTTGGATGATCTGATCAACGTCATTTATAGCTTTCACTCTTCAAGTCAGCATAACAAGTCAGTGACAGAGGACTTTTATCGCTACATTGAGAATGTGAGAATGGGAGATGATTTGTCTCTGGTCTCTTTGCTGGTATAGCATGTAGCCGGGATGCATCAGTTAGATGCTTTCCGGCTCAATTATTTGATTTTTTAATGGTTTTACATTTCATAGCTTTGTTTATAGCGTTACAAAAGTCAAATAACCCTTCTTTTATAGCCTTATTCCTCCGATAGAACCCCCTGCAGAAACGGATAATCATGCCGATAACTCATTTAACGCAGGGCTGTTTATCGTGAATTCACTGTATACCGCTGAAGGTGTAATGGATAAACACTCGCTGTGGCAGCGTTATGTACCGTTGGTGCGTCACGAAGCATTGCGCCTTCAGGTGCGCTTGCCGGCGAGCGTAGAACTGGATGACCTGCTACAAGCGGGCGGCATCGGGTTATTGAATGCAGTTGACCGATATGACGCTTTGCAAGGAACGGCATTTACCACTTACGCAGTGCAGCGTATTCGTGGGGCTATGCTGGATGAACTACGCAGCCGGGATTGGGTGCCGCGTAGCGTTCGGCGCAATGCCCGCGAAGTGGCACAGGCGATGGGACAACTGGAGCAGGAACTCGGGCGTAACGCGACGGAAACCGAAGTGGCGGAGCGTCTGGCTATTCCTGTGCAAGAATATCGTCAGATGTTGCTTGATACCAATAACAGCCAACTCTTCTCCTACGACGAGTGGCGGGAAGAGCATGGCGATAGTATTGAGCTGGTGACGGAAGAAAATCAGCAAGAAAACCCGTTACAGCAGCTGCTTGATGGCAATTTACGCCAGCGCGTGATGGATGCGATTGACGCATTGCCGGAGCGTGAAAAGCTGGTGCTGACGCTGTACTACCAGGAAGAGCTGAATCTGAAAGAGATTGGTGCTGTTCTGGAAGTAGGTGAGTCACGGGTTAGCCAGTTGCACAGTCAGGCCATCAAACGTCTACGCACCAAGCTGGGTAAGCTATAGGGGGTAATCATTACCCCTGAACAATGCCGCATAACGAATTGACTACCAGGAGTTCTCATGACGGTGCAGCAATCAAAAAGACGGCCTCTAAGCCGCTACCTCAAAGATTTCAAACACAGCCAGACGCATTGCGCCCATTGTTATAAGTTGCTCGACAGGATCACGCTGGTCCGCCGCGGCCAGATTGTGAATAAAATCGCTATTGCCCGGCTCGATACGTTACTGGACGCCGCCGCCTGGGAGCAGGAGAAAAAAGAGTGGGTGGCATTATGCCGTTTTTGCGGTGATTTACACTGCAAGGAACAGAGCGACTTTTTTGACATCATCGGGTTTAAACAGTTTTTGTTTGAACAAACCGAAATGAGCCACGGCACGGTGCGCGAATATGTGGTTCGCCTGCGCCGCCTCGGTAATCATCTGACCGAACAGAATATCTCTCATGACCTGCTGCAGGAAGGCTTCCTCGACGAAAACCTCGCCCCGTGGCTGCCGGAGACCAGTACCAACAACTACCGCATTGCGCTGCGTAAGTATGAGCAGTTCAAAGCGCATGCACCTGTCGGCCAGATGCAGAAATCCTCCTGGACAGCCAGTTCTGATATATATTAAAAACGAATAAGGTGTAACGGAGTCGTGTTTGTAAATAGCGGTAAACGCTCTACACTACTGTCATAAATGATAGTCACTAATGACAATATTCGGGGTAACTATGAAATTAGCACGTCTGGGACGTCAGGCTCTGATGAGTGTAATGGCTGTGGCACTTGTCGCCGGTATGAGCACCAAAACATTTGCCGACGAAGGTCTGTTAAATAAGGTGAAAGAGCGCGGCACGCTGCTGGTTGGTCTCGAAGGGACCTATCCCCCGTTTAGTTTTCAGGGTGATGATGGCAAGCTGACCGGTTTTGAAGTCGAATTTGCCGAAGAGCTGGCCAAACATCTTGGGGTGAAAGCGACGCTGAAGCCGACCAAGTGGGATGGCATGCTGGCCTCTTTAGACTCCAAACGTATTGATGTGGTGATTAACCAGGTAACCATCTCTGACGAACGTCAGAAAAAATACGATTTCTCTACTCCGTATACGGTCTCTGGTATCCAGGCGCTGGTGAAAAAAGGCAACGAAGGCGTGATTAAAACCGCGGCTGACCTGAAAGGCAAAAAAGTCGGCGTCGGTCTGGGTACCAACTACGAAGAGTGGCTGCGGCAGAACGTGCAGGGCGTCGATATTCGTACTTATGATGATGACCCGACCAAATATCAGGATCTGCGTGTCGGTCGTATCGATGCGATTCTGGTTGATCGTCTGGCCGCGTTGGATCTGGTGAAGAAAACCAAAGACACGCTGGCCGTGACCGGTGAAGCCTTCTCCCGCCAGACATCCGGCGTGGCGCTGCGTAAAGGTAATGACGATCTGCTGAAAGCGGTCGATGCCGCCATTGCAGAGATGCAGAAAGACGGTACCCTGAAAGCCCTGTCTGAAAAATGGTTTGGGGCGGATGTGACGAAATAATCGTCATCCGGATAAAAAAGGCGCCTTTAACAGCGCCTTTTTTTATTTCATTGCGCCTGAACGTGCATAATAAAAAGAACATCACAACAACGAATACCGGAGGCTGTATGCCGCTGCATAATTTAACGCGCTTTCCACGTCTGGAATTTATTGGCGCGCCAACGCCGCTCGAATATCTCCCGCGCTTCTCTGATTATCTCGGACGCGACATTTTTATTAAACGCGATGATGTCACGCCAATGGCGATGGGCGGCAATAAGCTGCGCAAGCTGGAGTTCCTGGCGGCAGATGCGCTGCGCGAAGGGGCCGACACGCTGATTACCGCCGGGGCCATTCAGTCGAACCACGTACGCCAGACGGCGGCGGTGGCGGCAAAGCTCGGGCTGCACTGCGTGGCGCTGCTGGAAAACCCGATTGGCACCACGGCGGAAAACTATCTCAGCAACGGTAACCGTCTGTTGTTAGATCTGTTTAATACCCAGGTTGAAATGTGCGACGCGCTGACCGACCCGAATGCACAACTTCAGGCGCTGGCCACACGGATTGAAGCGCAAGGGTTCCGACCGTATGTGATCCCGGTCGGCGGGTCGAATGTGCTGGGTGCGTTGGGCTATGTTGAAAGTGCGCTGGAAATTGCCCAGCAGTGCGAGGGCGCGGTAGCGCTGTCCTCTGTGGTGGTTGCTTCAGGCAGCGCGGGCACCCATGCGGGTCTGGCGGTGGGGCTGGAACAGCTGATGCCCAACGTCGAGCTGATTGGGGTGACCGTTTCGCGCAGCGTCGCCGATCAAAAGCCAAAAGTGGTGACCCTGCAGCAGGACGTGGCTCGTGAACTGGAACTGACCGCGTCGGCGGATATTCTGTTATGGGATGACTATTATGCACCGGGTTACGGCACGCCAAATGAAGAGGGCATGGAAGCGGTGAAACTGCTGGCGCGTCTGGAAGGCATCTTGCTGGATCCGGTGTATACCGGCAAAGCGATGGCGGGCCTGATTGACGGTATCAGCCAGAAGCGCTTCAAGGATGAAGGTCCGGTCCTGTTTATTCATACCGGTGGGGCACCTGCGCTGTTTGCCTACCATCCTCACGTGTAATGGCAAGGTAGAAAAACGCTAATGCAAGAAAGTATCCAACTGGTGATTGATTCACTGCCCTTCCTGCTTAAAGGCGCGGTATTTACGCTGCAGCTGAGTATCGGTGGGATGTTCTTTGGTCTGGTGCTGGGGTTTATCCTCGCTCTGATGCGCCTGTCGCCGCTGCTGCCGGTGCGCTGGCTGGCGCGCGTCTATATTTCTATTTTTCGCGGCACACCGCTGATCGCCCAACTGTTCATGATCTACTACGGTCTGCCGCAGTTTGGCATTGAGCTGGACCCGATCCCGGCGGCGATGATTGGTTTGTCGCTGAACACCGCAGCGTATGCGGCTGAAACGCTGCGTGCGGCTATCTCCTCGATTGATAAAGGTCAGTGGGAGGCGGGCGCCAGTATTGGTATGACGCGCTGGCAGACCATGCGGCGGGCGATCCTGCCGCAGGCGGCGCGCGTGGCTTTACCGCCGCTGAGCAACAGCTTTATCAGCCTGGTAAAAGACACCTCGCTGGCGGCGACAATCCAGGTACCGGAACTGTTCCGTCAGGCGCAGCTGATCACCTCACGCACGCTGGAAGTGTTCACCATGTATCTGGCGGCCTCGCTGATTTACTGGGTAATGGCGACAGTGCTGTCCGCACTGCAGAACTATTTTGAAGAACAACTGAACCGCCAGGAGAGAGAGCCGAAATGAGTGCGATCGAAGTCAGAAACCTGGTGAAAAAATTTCATGGGCAAACGGTGCTGCACGGTATCGATCTTGAGGTAAAACCCGGTGAAGTTGTGGCGATTATCGGGCCTAGCGGCTCAGGGAAAACCACGTTGTTGCGCAGTATTAATCTGCTGGAACAGCCTGAGGCGGGCACGATTAAAGTCGGTGACATTACCATTGATACGGCGCGTTCACTCAATCAGCAGAAAGGGTTGATTCGTCAGCTGCGCCAGCATGTGGGGTTTGTGTTCCAGAACTTTAATTTGTTTCCTCACCGTACGGTGCTGGAAAACATTATAGAAGGTCCGGTGATTGTGAAGGGAGAGCCGAAAGCCGAAGCAACGGCGCGCGCACGTGAGTTGCTGGCAAAGGTGGGCCTGGCGGGTAAAGAGACCAGCTATCCGCGTCGGTTATCCGGTGGACAGCAGCAGCGCGTGGCAATTGCCCGGGCGTTGGCCATGCGCCCGGAGGTGATCCTGTTTGATGAACCAACGTCAGCACTCGATCCTGAACTGGTTGGCGAGGTACTGAATACCATTCGTCAACTGGCGCAGGAAAAACGCACCATGGTGATTGTGACGCATGAAATGAGCTTTGCGCGCGACGTTGCTGACCGGGCGATATTTATGGATCAGGGGCGCATTGTGGAGCAGGGACCTGCAAAATCGCTGTTTACCGCGCCCCAACAACCGAGAACGCGTCAGTTTCTGGAAAAATTCTTAATGCAATAATAACCCTACGGTGCTCACCGAAATAGATTTTTGGTGAGCACAAGCCGCATAACTATTTATTATTACTGCTTTATTATTAACGCTGCGTCGCATCAACCTGCTCTGATTATGCGTAATACTCAAGTAAATCCATTCTTGTCCGATAATCTGCATATATAAAATACATTTATGTGTTAGTTTGTTTCATTCTCATTTGTGATGATTATCAATCTCAGGGACATGACCACTTAGTATGCAGGATCACGATTTCTTCACCTGGCGACGGAGCATGCTGTTACGCTTTCAGGAAATGGCGACGGCAGATGACGTCTATACCGAATTACAACATCAGACACAGCATCTGGAGTTTGATTTTTACGCTCTCTGTGTTCGTCACCCCGTGCCGTTTACCCGACCTAAGACGGCGCTTCATACAACCTACCCCAAAGCGTGGGTGGCACATTATCAGTCCGAAAATTATCTCGCGATTGACCCCGTGCTTAAACCAGAAAACTTCAGACAGGGCCATCTTCCCTGGGACGATACCTTATTTAGCGATGCACAACCCCTGTGGGATGCGGCGCGTAATCATGGTTTACGCAAGGGGATGACGCAATGCTTAATGCTGCCGAACCGGGCGCTGGGCTTTCTTTCCGTCTCGTGTGCGAGTGTGCGTAATGGCCGCTTTGCGCAGGATGAAGTGGAACTCAGAATGCAATTGTTGGTGAGGGAGAGTTTGTCCGTTCTGACGCGTCTGGAAGATGATATGGTGATGGCGCCAGAGATGCGGTTTAGTAAACGGGAGAAAGAAATACTGAAATGGACCGCAGAGGGAAAAACGTCGGCAGAAATAGCGATGATCCTGTCGATTTCTGAAAATACCGTGAACTTCCATCAGAAGAATATGCAGAAGAAGTTTAACGCACCAAACAAAACGCAGATTGCCTGCTATGCTGCAGCGACCGGGCTTATCTGAATAAGTTGTCGTTCTGAGTGTCAGACGCAAAACCGGCTGATTGCAATGCTATCAGCCGGTTTCTTATTACTGGCGGTAGGCCTGTTTAATTTGTTTAACAGTGTTGGAAAATACCGCAGCCTGGGATTGATCTTCAATCTGCGCGATTTGTTTTTCCATCTTAAGAATCACGCGGCCTGCATCGGCTTGTCCCATTGCCTGCAGCATCAGCGTTAACATGGCTTTCAGGCAGGTGACTTCGTTAGCCAGTTCTTGATTATTCTCAGCAGTGGAAAAATCAGGCGTACTCATTTATTTTCCTCGTTATGTCTCTATGAAAAAGTGCGATGGCAAATGTTAAGGCGGCGGAGTATACCATAAGCGCGGCTAAAAATATCAGTGGCTGTTTTTCGCACAAACATTAACCGCGACATTAAAATAAACAAGATGTTGCAGTGCATATATTTTCTCCATTCTTTGTATATTTCGAGTTTTTTACTCGTTAATTGTTGTTACAACTTTGCCCGCCTATTTAGCATTCAACTGAAGAATATGATTTTTTTGTCACCATTTTGAAACAGCGATTCGTATATAAACCCGGCAGAACGCCGTCAGCAGTGAATGTTTCCACGCGGCGTACAATCTAATTTCCAAAAACGAGAGCAAAATCGGAAGACGGATGTTTTTTACATTTCAAAGTTGAGATAAAACCCGTTAACATAGGACCGATTAACTATCGGTAGCGTTATCCCTATTCTGGAGATATTCCTTTGATCAACGTTTTTCTTGTTGATGACCATGAACTGGTGCGCGCAGGGATACGACGCATTCTTGAAGATATAAAAGGCATTAAAGTTGTCGGCGAAGCGTGCTGCGGCGAAGATGCTGTGAAATGGTGTCGCTCAAATTCCGCCGACGTCGTGCTGATGGACATGAATATGCCCGGTATTGGTGGGCTTGAAGCAACACGTAAAATTGCGCGCTCTACGGCTGACATAAAAGTGATCATGTTGACCGTTCATACTGAAAACCCATTGCCCGCAAAAGTCATGCAGGCCGGGGCCGCAGGTTATCTGAGCAAGGGCGCTGCACCTCAGGAAGTGGTTAGCGCCATTCGCTCCGTCTATTCCGGACAGCGCTATATTGCTTCTGATATCGCTCAACAGATGGCGCTCAGCCAAATTGAGCCGGAGAAAACGGAAACACCGTTTGCCAGTTTGTCTGAACGCGAGTTGCAGATTATGCTGATGATCACCAAAGGCCAGAAGGTCAATGAGATCTCGGAGCAGCTGAATCTCAGTCCGAAAACGGTGAACAGCTATCGCTATCGAATGTTCAGTAAATTAAACATTCACGGCGACGTAGAGCTGACTCACCTGGCAATTCGCCATGGCCTGTGTAATGCGGAGACGTTAACAAGCCAGTGACCGAACAGTTTGATGCCAAAGCGTTCCTGAAAACCGTCACCAGCCAGCCCGGCGTTTATCGTATGTACGATGCCGCCGGGACGGTTATCTATGTCGGTAAAGCTAAGGATCTGAAAAAGCGGCTTTCCAGCTACTTCCGCAGCAACCTCGCGTCGCGTAAAACTGAAGCGCTGGTGGCGCTTATTCAGCAGATTGATGTGACGGTGACGCATACTGAAACCGAAGCGTTGTTGCTTGAGCATAACTACATCAAGCTGTACCAGCCGCGCTACAACGTGCTGTTACGCGATGATAAGTCTTACCCCTTTATCTTCCTTAGCGGTGATGCCCACCCGCGCCTGGCGATGCATCGTGGGGCGAAGCATGCCAAAGGCGAATACTTCGGTCCATTCCCTAACGGCTATGCCGTGCGTGAAACGTTGGCACTGCTGCAGAAAATTTTCCCAATTCGTCAGTGCGAAAACAGTGTCTACCGCAACCGCTCGCGCCCTTGTCTGCAATATCAGATTGGCCGCTGTCTCGGTCCCTGCGTCGCCGGTCTGGTGAGCGAAGACGAGTACGCGCAGCAGGTTGACTACGTCCGCTTGTTCTTGTCCGGCAAAGATGATCAGGTGTTAACGCAATTGATCGCCCGGATGGAAAAGGCCAGTCAGAATCTGGAATTTGAAGAGGCCGCGCGTATTCGCGACCAAATTCAGGCCGTCCGTCGTGTCACCGAAAAACAGTTTGTTTCCAACACCGGGGATGACCTTGACGTTATCGGCGTGGCGTTTGATGCCGGGATGGCCTGCGTGCATGTTTTGTTTATCCGTCAGGGAAAAGTGCTGGGTAGCCGCAGCTATTTTCCTAAAGTACCGGGGGGAACGGAACTGGGCGAAGTGGTCGAGACCTTTGTCGGACAGTTTTATTTACAGGGCAGCCAGATGCGCACTTTGCCCGGTGAGATCCTGCTCGATTTTAATCTGAGCGATAAAACGCTGCTGGCCGATTCGTTGTCTGAGCTCGCCGGGCGGCGGATTAACGTCCAGACGAAGCCGCGTGGCGATCGCGCGCGCTACCTGAAGTTGGCGCGTACCAATGCTGCAACGGCGCTGACCACCAAACTGTCTCAGCAGTCCACCATTACACAACGTTTGACGGCGCTGGCATCGGTGCTGAAGCTACCGGCGGTTAAACGCATGGAGTGCTTCGACATCAGCCATACAATGGGCGAGCAGACGGTAGCCTCCTGCGTGGTTTTCGATGCTAATGGACCACTACGTGCTGAATACCGCCGCTATAATATTACCGGCATTACCCCCGGCGATGATTATGCAGCGATGAATCAGGTGCTGCGCCGCCGTTATGGCAAGGCGATTGAAGCAAGTAAGATCCCGGACGTTATTTTGATCGACGGTGGCAAAGGTCAACTGGGGCAGGCGAAAGCGGTATTTGCTGAACTGGATGTGCCCTGGGATAAAAGCCATCCGCTCCTGCTTGGCGTGGCAAAAGGGGCGGATCGTAAAGCTGGCCTGGAAACGTTGTTCTTTGAACCGGAAGGTGAGGGGTTCAGCTTGCCGCCAGATTCGCCTGCGCTGCACGTGATTCAACATATTCGCGATGAATCACACGATCACGCTATCAGCGGACACCGTAAAAAACGGGCGAAGGTGAAAAGCACCAGTACCCTGGAAACCATTGAGGGCGTTGGACCAAAACGTCGACAGATGCTGCTAAAGTACATGGGCGGTTTGCAAGGGCTTCGTAACGCAAGTGTCGAAGAAATTGCAAAAGTGCCGGGTATTTCGCAAGGTCTGGCAGAAAAGATCTTCTACTCGTTGAAACATTAGGCCCTCTGTAGCAACATAGGGGTAATTTCACTGACAACAGATAGTTATCCGTCATATGCAATTTAATATCCCTACATTGCTCACGCTGTTTCGCGTCATTCTGATCCCATTCTTTGTATTGGCGTTTTATCTGCCATTTACCTGGGCTCCCTTTGTTAGTGCGCTGATCTTCTGTATCGCGGCGGTTACCGACTGGTTTGACGGATTTCTGGCACGCCGCTGGAACCAAAGTACGCGTTTTGGTGCCTTCCTCGATCCGGTCGCCGATAAAGTGCTGGTGGCTATCGCCATGGTGCTGGTGGCGGAGCACTACCACAGCTGGTGGGTAACATTACCTGCTGCGACGATGATCGCCCGTGAAATTATCATTTCAGCACTGCGCGAATGGATGGCCGAGCTGGGGAAACGCAACAGCGTAGCCGTGTCATGGATCGGTAAAGTCAAAACCGCCTCACAAATGGCGGCTCTCGCGTGGTTACTGTGGCGGCCAAATATCTGGGTTGAATATGCCGGGATCGCGCTTTTCTTCGTTGCTGCGATACTGACATTGTGGTCAATGTTCCAGTATTTGAGAGCTGCACGCGGAGATTTGCTTGATCAGTGATCGTTTCGACGCAAATTTCAGCAAACGATCGAAAGTGGTGAAAAATATCGTTGACTCAGTGCGTCAGGTAAGTAGAATGCAACGCATCGAACGGCAGCACAGATTGCCAGACGATAGTAAAATCAAGTGATTAACAAAGTTACTTGGTGATGCGGGAATAGCTCAGTTGGTAGAGCACGACCTTGCCAAGGTCGGGGTCGCGAGTTCGAGTCTCGTTTCCCGCTCCAAATTTAAAACATCGGCAATATGCGGGTGTTGGCTGAAAAGCCTGAAGATTTCGGCGCGTTAGCAAAGCGGTTATGTAGCGGATTGCAAATCCGTCTAGTCCGGTTCGACTCCGGAACGCGCCTCCAATTTCTTCCCGAGCCCGGATGGTGAAATCGGTAGACACAAGGGATTTAAAATCCCTCGGCTGTAAGGCTGTGTGGGTTCAAGTCCCACTCCGGGCACCATGGGAAAGAAAAGAATAATCAAAGCAATAAGCAGTGTCGTGAAACCACCGAAAGGTGGTTTTTTTGTTTTTGTACTCCATGTTCACCATTGTTTCGCCATAAAAAGAGGGCATTACTGCCTCACCGCAAAACAAAGTCGGGAAATTTGCCGCCACCACACTGTATATAAAGATATGGCAGCGGTTGACTGGCGAATGTTTGAAGTGTGAGTCTTGAATGACTGCCACTCGCGGCGGGTTGTACTTACCCAGTATGATGAATCAGAGATGTTTAATCTGACACCAGCCAGAACTCAGCCTCTTCAAACATTTCCTGAACGGTTCGGCTTATCTGTTCTTTCTCGTGCTTACTGGCATCTGTGTTGATCCCCGGTAGTGTCATCATCGGTTTAACTCGAACATCCGCATCCGGGAAGAGTCGGTGAACCCTCTTACTCAACTCACCTAAAATAATCTCCTTTGCACCCGGTAAACCCTCAAAATTTCTTTTGTCATAAACGAGTTCCACAAACATTGCACACTGCCTTTCTGGTGGATGAATATACAGTATTTATACTGTGTTTTTATCCACTATTCAAGAGGGCGTTAACGTGGGCATCCCTTCAGTTGCGACTGATATGTGCAATGGTCGCTGAAGTCCGGATTGAGCGATGACGGGCTCACCCGAATCCATACCTGACCAACCTGAAGAACGGCAATGTGTGATGACCGCTCCGTGAAAGAGTACGAGAAAGACCGTTTTCAATATTGCTCAATGAGGGGAATATCCTTATATTTGATTGAGTTGTATTGTTTTAACCCCTTATTCTACTGACATCGAGCAACGCTTGATTCATTAAAATATTCTGAGTAAACGGTATGAAGAAACCAAGCGACCATAAAAATGATCGCCTTCCGAAGCCAAGAACGAACTTTTCTGATCCCGATGTGAGAAAACGTGTCGTTGAAGGGTTGAATGATTCTGCAGCAAACGATTTTATTGCCCTTATTAATTGGCTGAGAATGGGTAAAAACGTAGGCGAGGCCATCCCTTTGGCGAAATGTCACAGCCTTCGTAATACGATTTCCAGGCTTGAAGCCCTAAAATGTGGTGTAAAAACCGATTGGAAAGACGTGCTCAAACTGATGGAGCGTACAATACAAAATAGCCACCAAGTTAAAGATATTGCGTCTGACCCATCGCAAATTGCCACTGGAATTATCAAAAATATGCATGAGATAAGCCAGAGTATAGCGTCAGGGAGCGCAACGCCTGAAATGCTGGCAAGGCTTCATAAAATGCATCAGATCACCTCCAGTCTGAAAGGAAGTGAAGATCTGACAAACAGTATTAACATGCTAATAGAAAGCACGCAGGATGCTTTGCGTGGCTATACGAGTCAAAAAGCAAAACCTAAGGTCAGGAAACCCATTAAGCAAAATTATGCCCAACGTGAAGATATGATACTCCGCAGCGAGTATGAGCCATTAATTGGCTTGAATGACATTTTCATGATAGCAAATCGCCTTATTTCTATGTCAACTCGATTGGGTTGCTCTCCTGTGACCTTGGCAAAACGAGTAGATGCTTTGAAAGGTGTAATTAACCCTGAAATTATGCCCGAATTGCTCGATCTCCTTCAGCAGGATGTCGAGCTGATGGCCCAGACTGTTCCGCTCCAGGTCAAAGATGATAATAGCCGTAGTGATGGTGGAAAACTTGTTGGATTGACGGGGATAGTCGAAGGCGGATCTTCTATAGGTGTTGAAGCTCAGCGAATAATCACAGCAGAGCTTAAAAGGCTTCCCCCGCTGACCAATGCTCAGCGAATATCTTTTGATACAGCGCGTGCAAGCTTGGCCTTAGAATGTGACACATTCAAGGTTATTGAAGAGATCAGGCGTATTGCAGCTTGCTTTAAATGGAGGCCGTTGGCTGTTGCTGCCTATGTTGCACACAAATCTCTTGGAATCAGGGCTGATATTGCTGGAGACGTGATTACCTTACTAGCGCAAGATGAGGCACTTTTAGAAAGTGCTAAATGCCCGTACTCATCCGGCCAACCGCAATCCAGTTGAGGTAGCGCTTGTGACATGCTTTACGTTCTCCGTTTTGTATCAGTTAAACCTCGCCTTGGTGTTCGGCTTGTGTGGATTCAAGTCCCATTCCAATTGAATAATTAAATCAATAAGCCGTGTCGTGAAACCACCTACGGGTGGTTTTGTTGTGCCTGTAATTTGTTGACCCGCATCGGCATCGTTTCTAAGGGCAAGGTTTCAATAGGCATCTACCTGCGAATCGGCGCCCCCAGCATAAAGCCTCCGCGAGCCGGGTTATTACTGAATCCATCGCGGGCGGGATTGTAACTCTGGTTCTGCCAACGATTAAATATAATCGGGTCGCTCATACCATCTTGAATCGCAAAAGGCCGGTGGATTTTGTTGTGGGACCTGAGCGTGAAACCGAAATCCTCCGTTCCTCCAACGATGATGACGCTGTTGCCGGTAGACAGCGCCGCACTTAATTCACGCTCTCTTGCGGCCTGGTCCTGTAAGGTGCTGGCAATAGCACAGAATGACGTCATCAACAGTACGGTGAAGGCTAAGTATGAACGTACCCGTGGCCGTTTCATGATGAATACCTGATAAAAATGTGGCTATTCAAGTATAGCGTTTGGCAGCGTTGGTACCCGACGTAGGTATGATTAATTTTACCGCTGTGTCTGTGAAAATAATGATTATCCAGCCAGTCAGCACCGCTGAATTCCCCCCTATAATGAAAGCAGGTAACAGGTGATAGCTCCTGTTTGCAGACCCTACTGATGCAGGAGACGATCATGAGAGGCTTACTCTCTTTGACGATGATGTCTGCAACGTTACTCGTTTTTAGCGCGATAGCGTATCCAGTAGCAGTGAGCGTTGCTGTGGAGTCTGTGCCGTCGCAAGACCCCATCAGTCGTTATCAACAAAGGTTTGATCAAATACAATCCTATCAGGTTGTTATGCGTTCCTCGTCCACGACAGAGGCGAGCAAAATTATTCGCTATAGCTATAAAAAACCCGGCTATGTACGAATGGACTTCACCCAACCGCATGCTGGTGCGGTACTGACCTATAACCCCGATAGTGGGAAGGTGACGTTGTGGCCATTTGGGCTAGGAACGTTGCCTGTTTTGACGCTGTCGCCCACTAATTCACTGATTCAGGATGAGCGCGGTCATCGTGTGGACCGGTCTGACATCGGCGTTTTGCTGGGGAATATTCGCCGTCTGCAGCGTGAGGGAACCACCACCACCCTTGGCGTGGAGAATCTATCCGGGCGCTCGGTCACCTATGTCTCGGTGGTGGGGCCGAAGGCAATGGTTGTTGATGGTATTCATCGCTATGACCTTTGGTTAGATAGCTATTATGGGCTGCCTGCCAAAGTGATGAGCTACACGCTGGAGGGAAAACTGCTGGAAACGGTGCTTATGGACTCACTGATCGTTAACGTCCGTTTTCCTGCCAATTTCTTCACACCTTGAAGGAGCCAGCGTAATGGCCGAATATCAGTTTTCTACCGTCTGGCGGGTTGAGGCGTCACTCCAGGAGGTCTGGGAGGTGTTCTCGCATCCGGACCAGTGGCCAGAGTGGTGGGTAAGTCTGGAGCGAGTCACCGAAATTAAGAAAGGTGATGGGCTGGGTATCGGCGCGTTGCACCGTTATACCTGGAAAGGGGCGCTACCGTATCGTTTAACCTTTGATATTAATGTACTGAATATTCAGCCGTGTTCTCTGCTCGAAGGAGAAGCCTGCGGTGAGGTTGAAGGTCGTGGGGTATGGTCTTTTGTCGAATTAGGTAAGGAGACACTCGTCAGATACGACTGGAACATTCGCACCACGCTTCGCTGGATGAACTATCTTGCCCCGCTGGCAGCCCCCGTATTTCGCTGGAATCACGATACGGTTATGCGCGAGGGCGCAAGAGGACTGGCCCGCAAATTAGGCGCTCCTGTGTATATGTTTTAATTTAATGGCGAGCCAGGTAAAGGGACTCGCATATTTTATGCATTCTTTGCCTTTTTTCTTATTGCGCCTGTACTCTTGTGGTCGAAAGTGGCTTAATCGGTTCTCTTTTCATTCACAGTTAACAGGTCTGTTATTGATGAATAATCCCCATCGACTCGCCTTTTTACGTCAGCGTCTGTCTGCTGTGATGATCGCCTACGCTCGCCGTGGCTCAACTCTCATAATATGGACAGACAGCAATGCAACGTCGCCAGTTTCTTAAAAATAGCGTACTCCTTTCTGCCGCCGGATTCGTCGGCCCTTCGATAGTTAGCCAGACAGTACAAGCCGCAGAGCCGTTAGCAGCGCCGGTGGCGCGTCGACGTTTTGTGTTATCACAAACCTATCAGCTCAATCCACCTCAGGGATCGCGTGGCGTGGTGAAGCTGTGGATACCGCTGCCGGTAGACACCGCGTTTCAGCAGATGACAAACCTTGTCTTTACCGGCAATTATAAGCAGGCGTACGTCACCACTAATAACACCTACGGCGCCAAAACGCTGTTTGCCAGTTGGCCCGATTCGCAGGGTGAGTTGCTGATAAAGGTCGATATTGAGATTGAAACGACCGACTGGGAACCGCTGAAACATGACGCGCTAAAAACCTGGCAAGCGCCGGCGCAGATTATTTACCCGCTGGATGTCAAACCGTATCTGCTGCCGACAGCGCATACGCCCATCGATGGCCTGGTTCAGGAAACCGCGCGTAAAATTACCGGGACGGAGCAGGACCCACTGAAAAAAGCACGCCTTATTTATGAGTGGGTGAGTCGCTATATGGAGCGTGATAATGACGTGATTGGCTGCGGGACAGGCGATGTCGCAGAGATCCTGAAAAGCGGCAAGCTTAAGGGAAAATGTACCGACATGAGTTCCGTTTTTGTGGCCCTGGCTAGGGCTAGCGGCATTCCTGCGCGTGAACTGTTTGGCATCCGCCTGGGGAAAGCCGTTAAGCTGGAACGCTATTCGAAAAGCGCGTTTGGCAAAGCCGACAGCGCAGGGGTTGCCGATGTTAGTGGTGGACAGCACTGTCGTGCTGAGTTCTACCTGGCCGGCTACGGCTGGTTGCCGTGCGACCCGGCAGACGTGACCAAAATGCGTTTGGCAGAGAAAAAAGCCCATCAGGATGCCGATGTCCAGGCCGTGAACGCTTACCTGTTTGGTAACTGGGAAATGAACTGGGTGGGTTTCAACTACGGACGCGATTTTGAACTGTATCCGGCAACCGAGCAGGGTGCGATGAACAACTTTGGTTACCCTTATGCTGAAGTGGACGGCGATCCGATCAATTTCTATGACCCTAAAGCGTTCTCTTACCGCTATGTCGCAACAGAACAACGCTAAGGGGGCGGGATTAACCCTGCTGACGGCCGCTGCGGCGGCTATCACCGCAGGTCTGTGCTGCGTCGGGCCGCTGTTATATCTGCTGTTTGGTATTTCCGCGGCGGGCTTTGCGGTATTCACCCAGGCTGAATTTTTACGTATCCCCCTGATGGTGCTGACGTTAGGGTTATTATTACGCGTCTTCTGGCGACTCTATTTTTCTAAACGGTTGTGGTGCGCCGGGCGGTTAACCTTGACGCAGATGCGCGTTCTATACTGGTTCGCCGTGGCGCTGATTTTGCCGGTGTTATTCTACCCCACGCTGGTGGCCTGGTTTTATGAGGTGTTTGAATGAAAAAAGTAATGCTGCTGGGATGGTTATTACTGCCGTTATGGGTACAGGCCGCCAATCAAAAAGTGGTGCTGGATATCCAAAATATGACCTGCTCGCTGTGCGTTATTTCGGTGAACCAGGCGCTGCGCGAAACCGACGGCGTGATCAAAGCCAAATCTTCGCTTAAGACTCGACAGGCCGAAGCCATCGTGCCCCACGGTTTTTCTACTGATACGCTGCTGAACGCAGTGGCGAAAACCGGATACACGGCCACGCTAAACCGTATTGAGCAACAGTAAGCCGTTTATGCCTATTGGTATCAGTTATTCTGCCAGCCATGTAAGATACTCACAGGCAGGAATTATTGACTAAGGAAAAGCGTTATGAAAACGGGACCGTTAAACGAGAGCGAGCTGGAATGGCTGGATGATGTACTGACCAAGTACAATACCGACAAAGCGATTCTGGATGTCTCAGAGCTGGACGGCTTGCTGACGGCAGTGCTCAGTTCACCTTTTGAAATTGAGCCAGAGCAGTGGCTGGTCGCGATATGGGGCGGCGCGCAGTATGTCCCTCGCTGGTCATCCGAAAAAGAAATGGCGCGTTTTATGAACCTGGCGTTTCAGCACATGGCGGATACCGCCGATCGTCTGGATGAATTCCCGGAGCAGTTTGAACCGTTGTTTGGCCTGCGCGAAATTGAAGGCCATGAGCTGACGATTGTGGAAGAGTGGTGCTTTGGCTATATGCGCGGTGTGGCGTTGTCTGACTGGTCCACATTACCGGATTCGTTAAAACCCGCGCTTGAGGCGATTGCGCTGCACGGGACGGAAGAAAACTTCGAGGTGGTGGAAAAACTGACCCCAGAGGCGTTTGAAGAGAGCGTTGAGGCTATCCGTCTGGCGGCGCTGGATCTACACGCGTATTGGATGGCGCACCCGCAGGAAGCCCCGGCGAAGGTACCGGTTAAAGTCGATGCCAAGGTAGGACGTAACGATCCGTGCCCGTGCGGCAGCGGTAAAAAATATAAGCAGTGCTGTCTGCACTAAGACAATGGGGGCATTAAGCCCCCTTTTTTTTAACCCACTTCTGGCAGCAGTCCTGCCGCAATTGAAAACTGCACCGCTATCACCACAATCCCGCAAATAAACACCAGTGCCAGTGCCGGAGCGCCGCCGGCAACGCGATACGTCGCCTGAGGATTGTGTTTTCTGCTCTGCCAGACCAGCATCGACGGGATCAGCAGCGCCAGCACCGCGAGGGCCACGCCTGCGTATCCCAGTGCCATGACAAACCCGCGCGGGTAGAAGAGGGCGAAGGCCAACGGCGGCAGGAATGTCACTATGCCGGTCTGCAGTCTTCCGGCTGCAGTATTACGGCGCTGGAAGAGGTCAGCCAGATAATCAAATAAGCCCAGCGCCACACCCAGGAAGGAGGTCGCCAGTGCGAGGTCGGCAAACAGATGCACTGCCAGCTCAACGTGCGGTGAGGCCACCACTTCACGTAACGCCTGTAATAAACCGTTTAAGCCCGCATGATCGGCGAGCAGCCCCATAAAGGTTGATGAGTTGATACTGCCGAGTGTGGCCAACTGCCAGAAAATATAGGCGACCAGCGGGATGGCGCTACCGGTAATAAACACCCAGCGTAATTTACGGATATTGCCGTTCATATAGCTGACAATGCTGGGAACGCTGCCGTGAAAACCGAATGAAGTGAAGATAACCGGAATGGCAGAAAGCGCCAGACCCTGCTGCAGCGGTAGCGTGAGGAGATTGACTTTATGGACGTGCGGCATCAGCAACGCCAACATAACGACCAGAAAAATAATTTTGGCGCTGAACAGCAGGCGGTTGAACAGATCAACCAATGAAGTGCCTACACATACCACCCCCCCGGCAACAAAGGTGAACAGTAATACGCCCATCGTTGGGGATATGCTGGTGCCGGTCCAATCACTGATGCTCGAGGCCAAAAGTTCACCCGCACCGCTGATGTACGCCGCTGTGAGCGCATACATCAAAAACATCATGCTAAAGCCGGTGATCCACTGTCCGTAGCGACCGAGATAGCGTTTTGCCAGCGTGCCGAGTCCGGTGTCTGCCGGGACATGCTGATACACTTCGAGCAGCAACAGCGCGGTGTAGCACATCAGTGCCCATAGCCCAACTAACAACACCAGCGTGACGCTAAATCCCACGCCCGCCGCAGCCAATGGCATCGCCAGCATACCGGCGCCAATCGTGGTTCCCGCCACGATAAAAACACTACCCAGAGTTCTATTCTTCACGCTTTCCTCTGTCCCAGAGATAGTCAACAGTTGTATCTGCGGCGCAGAGTAAGGCATAACGCTATTTTCGTCAAATGGCCGTTACAATACGTGTATAATTATATTTACACTTGGTGAGTGGTTAAGATGTATTCCAGATGACATTTTTCTGCGTTAGCGCAAAGCAGCATAAAGCCGTTCACATTAGGCTATGGGCTTTATTGAGGAGAATGTATGGAATCTATTCACGGCCACGAAGTACTCAACATGATGATTGAGTCTGGCGAACAGTATTCAAATGCCAGCCTTGAAGCGGCGATTACAGCACGTTTTGGCGAGCAGGCACGTTTTCATACCTGTTCTGCTGAGGGCATGACGGCGGCTGAGCTGGTGGCGTTCTTAGCAGCGAAGGGGAAGTTTATTGCCAGAGACGACGGCTTCTCTACGCACGAAAGTAAGATCTGCCGCCATTAATATTCCTGGCTAACGGTAGTATAGCGCCACCGTTAGCCAACAGAATTAATTCTGTGTATCAAGCGTGGCCAGTTCTCTGTCGATGAAATAAAGACCTTCACCGCTTTTGCCTGCCAGCGTTAATTTATCAATAACCGATTTAAATAATTTCTCTTCTTCGTGCTGCTCGGCAACATACCATTGCAGGAAATTAAAGGTCGGATAATCCTGATGGGTCATTGCCGCATGCGCCAGTTCATTAATTTTCTGGGTGATCAGCTGTTCGTGTTCATAGGTAACGCGGAACAGTTCATCCAGTGACGCGTATTCAGCAAACGGTGATGGCACGGTATTAATGCACGGCAAGCTGCCGGTGTCGGTCAGGTAGTCAAACAGACGCTGCATATGCGTCATCTCTTCCTGTGCATGGCGACGCAAGAACGCGGCGGCGCCTTCAAAGCTGTGATAGCTGCACCACGCACTCATCTGTTGGTAGAGCAGAGATGAATATAATTCAAGATTCATTTGCTCATTCAGTTGGTCGATCATTTCTGTTTTCAGCATGGTTCTGCTCCACGAACGGTAATTATATATTGATGTGGCATCACTATAATTTGTTATTTATTTATTTGCAAAAGGTAAAATAATAATTTTAATTATTAAAAATGCGAATGGGAATAAAACGCATTAACAATATTAGATCGTAAAAATAAACCCGGCGTAATAAAAGACCAGCAGCAATATACTGGTCTGCATATTAGTAATTAAAAGAGGGGGATTGTGGGACGGCGACGCTGTGGCACTGCCAGGCGAGCGTGATGGTGGTATTCATGCACAAGGAGCCGGCATAAACGCTGCAGGTGGCAACCGGTTGGCCAAACGCCACCGCGCTGGCGTATCCCATCCGCTGACATTCCTTTGTCGCCGTACCCTGGGCAACATAATCGTCGGTACGAGCCGTCTGCAGCATGGCCTGGTTGTAAGTCAAGCGCACTACACCGGTGATAGGGCTGGCTTCGCTGACCTGTGCCTGTTTAGTGATAGTGCATCCCGTCAGCACGAGCGGCAATAGGGTTAGGATTAGGGTCTTCATGATATCGCTCTGAAAGTTCGGTGATAGGCTATCCTTGCATACACTGCGGCCTGACAATGGCCTGAATAACTTAACGATCACCTGCAAGTAATCACAACGGCGTCTTCGGTATGAGGCAAATCGGTTCTTTCAAAGGAAAAATGTGAGCACATCATTACTTTTTAAAACTAAATTTCATTAAATTTGAAAGTGAGTTTGCAAAATAGTAATGTGGCCTGAATGTTATGACTCATGGCGGAACCCCCGCGACGTATTCAGGAGAAGACACAATGAAAATTGCATTGATGATGGAAAACAGCCAGGCAAGCAAAAACGCGATCATTCATAACGAGCTTAAAGCCGTTGCTGATGAGAAAGGTTTCCCGGTGTTTAACGTTGGTATGAGCGATGAAAATGACCATCATCTGACCTATATTCATCTTGGCATTATGGCCAGCATTCTGCTCAATTCTAAAGCTGTCGATTTTGTCGTCACCGGTTGCGGTACGGGTCAGGGCGCCATGATGTCGCTGAATATCCATCCGGGCGTCGTGTGCGGCTATTGCCTCGACCCGGCAGATGCGTTCCTGTTCGCACAAATCAACAACGGTAATGCGCTCTCCCTGGCGTTTGCGAAAGGTTTCGGCTGGGGCGCAGAGCTGAACGTACGCTATATGTTCGAAAAAGCCTTCACGGGGCGTAACGGCGAGGGTTATCCGCCGGAGCGTAAAGAGCCACAGGTGCGTAACGCCGGTATTCTGAATCAGGTTAAAGCGGCGGTCGTCAAAGAAAACTATCTTGATACTCTGCGCGCTATCGATCCCGAATTGGTGAAAACGGCTGTATCCGGCCCGCGTTTCCAGCAGTGTTTCTTTGAAAACTGCCAGGACAAAGCGATTGAAGCGTTTGTCCGTGAAATCATTGGCTAAATGCTGTTGGCCCGGCGGCGCACGCTTGTCCGGGCTTATCGGTTCTTGTTTGACACCGCACAGCCTGCGTCGCGAGTGAGCCGCAACGTATCCACCATGCCGATCAGGCAAATAATAGCAATTACCACAAAGGCCAGACGGAAGCTAATGCCGGGCACATGGCTCAGCGCCAGCCACTTGCTGACTTCATCACCCATTCTGATGCCAATTGCCGCCAGCGAAATCCCTAACCCTACCGCTAATTGCGTGGCCGTGCTGAACAGCGTATTGGCGTAGCTCATCTGCGAAGCGGGAACATCAGCGAAGGCCAGCGTGCTGACACCGGTAAACTGGATCGAGCGGAACACGCCGCCCAGATACAGCACCAGTAAAATCACCCACACTGGCGTTTGCGGGGTAATCAACGCGCAGGCCAGTAGCGCCAGTACGTTCAGCGCACCGTTAATCAACAGCAGCTTTTTAAAGCCCAGCCAGCGAATCAACGGCGTAGTCGCAGGTTTGATCGTCAGATTGCCGACAAACACCGCCAGCACTAATGAGCCGGCATGAAAGGCGTTCATGCCAAAGCCGACCTGAAACATCAACGGCAGCAAAAAGGGTACCGCGCTGATAGACGCACGAAACAGCGACCCGCCGTACATCGTGACGCGAAACGTCGGGACCTGCAGGGCATCGAGACGAATCATCGGCCAGGCAGCATGGCGAAAATGGCGCAAAGCGAACAGAAAGGTGACGACCCCAAGCGTAAGTAGGCCAGCAGTTAGCCAGCCTTGAGGCTGTTGTGCGCCCAATAACTCCATGGCATACACCAGACTAACCATGGCAACCGAGGTGGCAATAAAGCCGGGGATGTCGAAGGGGCGGCGTTCATCATCATGGATATCGGGGATGAAGCGTAACGCCAGGGCTATCGCCAGTAATCCCAACGGGACATTAATAAAGAAGATCCAGCGCCAGTCGGCATAGCTAGTGATAAACCCGCCGAGCGGGGGACCGATGATAGGGGCGACTAATGCCGGCCAGGTCAGGGTGGCAATGGCAGTGATTAACTGGTGCTTTGGCGTGGTGCGCAGCACCGCGAGGCGACCAACCGGCACCATCAGTGCACCGCCCACTCCCTGTAGGATACGCATCGCTACAAAGCTTTCGAGGCTGGTAGATAACCCGCACAGCACTGAGGCGAGGGTAAAGATGGTCAGCGCCAGACTAAATACCTTACGCGCGCCGAAGCGATCGGCAATCCAGCCGCTGGCAGGGATCAGAACCGCCAGGGTGATCAGATAAGCGCTGATGCCAATGTTGAGATCGACCGCCTCAACGCCAAAGCTTTTTGCCATATCGGGTAGGGCGGTGGCGATGACCGTGCCATCGATAAACTCCATAAAAAAAGCCCCGGCAACGAGCAAGGCCGCCGGGGAGAGGCCACGTTTATTCTCAACCGCTACATCGTTACTCATGTTGTGCTTGCCATCTCAAATGAAATTCACGGGATCTTTTTATTTTCAGTGCAGCTGTACTCTCCGCACTGCTATCGTTTCGCACGCTGAATGGGTACTATGACAACCTTTCTATAAGGAGCTCATTATGTCCCAAACACTGAATGCCGATCAGGAACTGCTCTCGGACGTTGTTGCCTGCCAGCTGGTTATTAAGCAAATTCTGGATGTTATTGATGTCATTGCCCCGGTCGAAGTGCGGGAAAAAATGTCCAGCCAGCTGAAAAGCATCGATTTTTCCAGTCATCCCGCAGGTGGCGATCCGGTTACGATGCGCGCTATTCAAAAAGCCGTTGCGTTGATCGAACTGAAGTTCACGCCGCAAAGTGAGTCTCACTAAAATAAACCGTTGTTTCAGGTTTTAGAAAGGTTTTTTTGCGCCTCTTGGATACAGAGGCGCAGACAGGGTAGTGCCGAGTATCAGTGATGCTGGTGGTTAACGACGTTTAGCAGATGCTTATCCGTTTGCGCCATACACAGTCCGGCGCGTTTGGCGCTACGAACCTCATCAAGAATCGTTTGCAACAGCACACCATCCTGCTGCTGCTCTTTTTCCAGATCGTGAAGAAAATCAACGGTTGGCGCATCGTTCAATGCTTCTGCTTCATTTGTTAAGCGTGACAGTGTGTTGGCTCGCTGTTGATATTCATCCAGCGTTTTTTGAAATAAGTCTTCAAGAGATGTCAACTCATCGCCTGGCACGTCGATGGCTTTGACAATGGGGTTGGCACCCGCGCTTTTCATAAAATTAAACACGCGCATCATTTGCGTGACGTTGCTCTGTGCCTGCGTACGCAGAAACGTTGCGGTGCCGGTCAGACTGTGCTCGTAGCACCATTCACTAAGGTGAAGGTAGAGGTTTGAAGCATAAAACTCAAGATTCATTTGGGTGTTGAGTTTGTGAACAATTCCAACTGCAGCCATATCAATATCCTTATTTCCAGAAAGGAAAATGTACGTTACTCACGTCAGTACAACGGGCTGCCGTTGCACTTTACATCTACGTACACGTAATACT
Source organism: Citrobacter sp. wls718 (assembly GCF_005280945.1). Lineage (NCBI taxonomy): Bacteria > Pseudomonadati > Pseudomonadota > Gammaproteobacteria > Enterobacterales > Enterobacteriaceae > Citrobacter > Citrobacter sp. wls718. The sequence goes on along the minus strand of NZ_SZWV01000106.1, from coordinate 92,409 downwards.
GTTAGCAGAATAAATCCGTTCTGCCGGTCCTTTATATGATCACTGAGGCAATTCTATGCCGATCGAAAATAAGCATAGCGCCTGCTCACGCATAAGAAAATCCTTAAATCTTCGTATTTATGTTTTTTTACATATTGTTATAAGAATATTCTTGCTCTTAATATTTTGATGTATAGCGGGAGTGAATGTAACGAACTGATTTTAAAGTTGTTAAAGTTAAATAAAGATAATGAAGTGGCGTTTCATATCACAAAATTAAATTTTCCGACAAGGTATCCTCGGTGCGAGTTCTCAATATTTGACGTTTTTTTTGCGCCTGATCAATTTTACTGAATTGCATTAATCAAATGACATTAATAATTCGACATTTATGGTTTGATTGATGTGGATAAATCGAGGAGTTAAGTATGAAAAAGGTCGCGGTGCTGCTGGCACCCGGTTTTGAAGAGGCTGAAGCCATTGTCACCATCGATATTCTTCGCCGTCTGCATATTGACGTTGAGACGCTGGCCTGCGCCGAGTCCCGTGCGGTAGTGAGCTATCACGATATTCCGATGGTCACTGACAGCACCCTGGCTGCCCGCCTGGAGACGATGTATGACGCCGTCGTGTTACCCGGTGGGCCGCAGGGCAGCGTGAATCTTGCCGCCAGCGATGCGGTTGTCCAGTTTATTGCACGTCATGATGCCGCCGGAAAACTGATTTGTCCGGTGTGCTCGGCCGCCGCCCGGGTTCTGGGAGGCAACGGCCTGCTGAAGGGCCGTCGCTACGTGTGCTCAGGGGATTTGTGGCAAAACGTCACGGAGGGTGAATACATCGACGCGCCGGTAGTCGAAGATGGCAATCTGATCAGCGGCAAAGGCTTAGGTCATATTTTTGATTTTGCTTTTGCCGTTTCTGCTCGTCTGCTGGAAGATGATGCCCCTGTTCGCGACCATGCCGAACATATTTATTACCCCTGGTAATCATTGTGTTCCCGAATGTGTGCATTCGGGAACAAGGATTCACTGACTGACGTTATGGATTAATCTGCTACGCCTCATTTTTCCCACCAAAAAAACCGCGTTTTTTTATGTCATTTCCCACTGAATTTATGTACGCAATTACTGTAATTCTGTGGTGTGATGCCGCTCTCTTATGGAGAATCAATTTCCCGCTACAACTACTCTCAGCACTGGCATTGATCTTATCAATAAAAGGTAATGCCTTGTTTTACGTCCGAATTACAAAAAATCGTCTGATTTTACCCTACATAAAAGAACGTTAAAGCTGGAGTTAACCATGCACAAATTCACTAAAGCGCTGGCGGCCATCGGTTTGGCTGCCGTTATGTCACAATCCGCTATCGCTGAATCCATGAAGCTCGGTTTCCTGGTCAAGCAGCCGGAAGAACCCTGGTTCCAGACTGAATGGAAATTTGCGGATAAAGCCGGTAAAGACCTTGGTTTTGAAGTGATTAAGATTGCCGTCCCGGATGGTGAGAAAACCCTGAATGCCATCGACAGCCTTGCGGCAAGTGGCGCAAAAGGCTTTGTTATTTGTACGCCGGATCCCAAGCTCGGGCCTGCGATTATGGCAAAGGCGCGTGGCTATGACATGAAAGTGATCGCTGTCGATGACCAGTTTGCCAACGCCAAAGGTAAGCCGATGGACACCGTGCCGCTGGTGATGATGGCGGCCACTAAAATTGGTGAGCGTCAGGGCGAGGAATTGTACAAAGAAATGCAAAAACGCGGCTGGGATGTGAAATCTTCTGCCGTGATGGCGATAACCGCCAACGAACTTGATACCGCGCGTCGTCGTACGTCCGGTTCAATGGACGCGCTCAAAGCGGCTGGCTTCCCGGAAAAACAGATCTATCAGGTTCCGACCAAATCTAACGATATCCCCGGCGCATTCGACGCCGCGAACTCCATGCTGGTTCAGCATCCTGAAGTTAAACACTGGTTGATTGTCGGCATGAATGACAACACCGTGCTGGGTGGCGTGCGTGCGACCGAAGGGCAGGGCTTTAAAGCACCAAACGTGATTGGTATCGGCATCAACGGCGTCGATGCGATTAGCGAACTGTCTAAAGGTGAAGCGACCGGCTTCTACGGCTCACTGCTGCCAAGCCCGGACGTACACGGCTATAAATCCAGTGAAATGCTTTACAACTGGGTGACCAAAGGGGCAGAGCCGCCGGCATTTACTGAAGTGACAGATGTGGTGCTGATCACCCGCGATAACTTCAAAGAAGAGCTGGCGAAAAAAGGGTTAGGTGGCAAGTAATACGTCATGCCGGATAAGACAAAATGTCTCTTATCCGGCCAACACATTACGCCCTCAGTAGGCCGGATAAGGCAACGCCGCTATCCGGCAACAGATTAGATTCACGGAGACGTTATGCAACAGTCTACCCCGTATCTCTCATTTCGCGGCATTGGCAAAACCTTCCCTGGCGTTAAGGCGCTAACGGATATTAGCTTTGACTGCTATGCCGGTCAGGTGCATGCACTGATGGGTGAAAATGGCGCCGGGAAATCAACATTATTAAAAATTCTCAGCGGTAACTATGCGCCAACGACGGGTTCTTTGGTGATCCGCGGCGAGGAGGTTTCGTTTGCGGACACCACCACCGCGCTGAACGCCGGTGTCGCCATTATTTACCAGGAACTGCATCTGGTGCCGGAAATGACCGTCGCCGAGAATATTTACTTAGGCCAACTGCCCCACAAGGGTGGGATTGTGAACCGCTCGCTGCTGAACTATGAAGCCGGTTTACAGCTAAAACATTTGGGGATGGATATCGATCCGGCCACGCCGTTGAAATATCTCTCCATTGGGCAGTGGCAAATGGTGGAAATTGCCAAAGCGCTGGCGCGTAACGCCAAAATCATCGCATTTGACGAGCCGACCAGCTCGCTTTCCGCCAGGGAGATAGAGAATCTGTTCCGCGTTATTCGCGAACTGCGCAACGAAGGGCGCATCATTCTGTATGTCTCGCACCGTATGGAAGAGATCTTCGCCCTCAGCGATGCGATTACCGTGTTTAAAGATGGGCAGTACGTTAAGACATTTACCGATATGCAGCAGGTCGATCACGAGGCGCTGGTGCAGGCTATGGTGGGGCGTGACCTCGGCGATATCTACGGCTGGAAATCTCGACCGTATGGCACAGAACGCCTGCGCTTGCATGAGGTTAAAGCGCCAGGCGTGCGTACGCCGATCAGTTTATCGGTGCGCAGTGGTGAAATCGTTGGGCTGTTTGGTCTGGTCGGGGCCGGGCGTAGCGAACTGATGAAAGGACTGTTTGGCGGAACACGAATCACCGAAGGTCAGGTGTTTATTGATGAAAAGCCGATTGATATCCGTAAACCCAGCCACGCGATTGAGGCCGGCATGATGCTGTGCCCGGAAGACCGCAAAGCCGAAGGAATTATTCCGGTCCATTCGGTTCGTAACAACATCAATATTAGCGCCCGGCGTAAACATGTTCTGGGCGGATGCCTGATTAACAACGGTTGGGAAGAGACTAACGCTGACCACCATATCCGCTCACTCAATATTAAAACGCCGGGAGCAGAGCAGCTGATCATGAACCTCTCTGGTGGTAACCAGCAGAAGGCGATTCTCGGCCGCTGGTTATCGGAAGATATGAAGGTGATTTTGCTCGATGAACCGACGCGCGGCATCGATGTGGGCGCGAAGCATGAAATTTATAACGTTATTTATGCCCTGGCGGCGCGCGGTGTTGCCGTGCTGTTTGCCTCCAGTGACTTGCCGGAAGTTCTTGGCGTCGCCGACCGTATTGTGGTGATGCGAGAAGGTGAAATTGCCGGTGTGTTGCTCCACGAACAGGCGGATGAGCGTCAGGCGTTGAGCCTTGCTATGCCTAAAGTCAGCCAGGCTGTAGCCTGAATAAGGAGAGTATGATGTCTTCCGTTTCTACATCGGGTTCTGGCGCAACCAAATCAGCGCTTAATCTTGGCAGAATTTGGGATCAGTACGGGATGCTGGTGGTGTTCGCCGTGCTGTTTCTGGTGTGCGCCCTCTTTGTGCCGAACTTTGCCTCCTTTATTAATATGAAGGGGCTGGGCCTGGCGGTTTCTATGTCGGGAATGGTCGCATGTGGGATGCTGTTTTGCCTGGCCTCCGGCGACTTTGACCTCTCCGTTGCGTCTGTAATTGCCTGTGCCGGGGTTACCACCGCGGTGGTCATCAACATGACCGAAAGTCTGTGGATAGGCGTCGCCGCCGGGTTGCTGCTGGGGGTTCTTTGCGGCCTGGTGAACGGCTTCGTGATTGCCCGTTTAAAAATAAACGCGCTGATTACCACGCTAGCGACCATGCAGATTGTGCGCGGTCTGGCCTACATTATCTCTGACGGTAAAGCGGTTGGAATCGAAGATGAGCGCTTCTTCGCCCTCGGCTATGCGAACTGGCTGGGTCTGCCTGCGCCTATTTGGTTAACCGTTGGCTGCTTCATTATTTTTGGCTTACTGCTGAATAAAACCACCTTTGGGCGTAACACGCTGGCTATTGGCGGTAATGAAGAAGCGGCGCGTCTGGCAGGTGTTCCGGTTGTCCGTACGAAGATTATTATCTTCATTCTTTCCGGTTTGGTCTCGGCCGTTGCGGGGATTATTCTGGCG
>NZ_SZWV01000106.1:87461-87758 GCF_005280945.1 Citrobacter sp. wls718 | reverse complement strand
TATGACCAGCGGCCAGCCAATGACGTCTATTGGCTATGAATTGATAGTGATTTCAGCGTGCGTGCTGGGGGGCGTTTCGCTGAAAGGTGGCATCGGAAAAATCTCATATGTGGTAGCCGGGGTGTTGATCCTCGGGACGGTTGAAAACGCAATGAACCTGCTGAACATTTCTCCGTTCGCCCAGTACGTTGTCCGTGGCCTAATCCTGCTGGCGGCGGTGATCTTCGACCGTTACAAGCAAAAAGCGAAGCGTGCTATTTGATGATTTAACGGCCAACTTTTTAGTTTAGCTTCTCC
>NZ_SZWV01000106.1:50804-87433 GCF_005280945.1 Citrobacter sp. wls718 | reverse complement strand
CGCTATACCGGCTGGCGATTGTTTTTGCAAATGGCGAGCCTGGTCACACTGTCTATACTTATACCCGTCATACCTCAAGCTGCATAAAGATAAGGAGGAGCACCGGGTGACAGTATCGCGAACCGTACCCCCTGAACTATCCGCAAACTGTGCTTATTTTTTTGATCTCGACGGAACATTAGCTGAGATAAAACCGCATCCCGATCAGGTCACCGTCCCGCAGACGATCCTGCAATTACTACATCGCCTGGCGACGCACAATGCGGGAGCACTGGCATTGATTTCAGGGCGCTCAATGACTGAGCTTGACGCACTCACTCATCCCATTCGTTTTCCGCTTGCCGGCGTGCACGGGGCTGAGCGCCGCGACATCAAGGGTCACACCCACATTGTCCGTCTTCCTCAGGACGTCGAACACGACATTAGCGTGCTATTGCATGCTGCACTGGCGAACATGCCCGGTACGACGTTAGAAACAAAAGGCATGGCGTTTGCTTTGCATTATCGACAGGCCCCACAGCATGAGGCGGCGCTGCTGGCGCTGGCTGAACGCATCACGCGCCGTTGGCCCCAGCTCGCCCTGCAGCCCGGAAAATGTGTGGTTGAGATAAAACCAAAGGGGACGAGCAAAGGAGAAGCGATTGCTGCATTTATGCAGGAAGCCCCTTTTGCCGGGCGCATCCCTGTTTTTGTTGGTGATGATTTAACCGATGAGGCGGGTTTCGCTGTGGTAAACCGCGTTGACGGCATTTCCGTGAAGGTGGGGAGCGGCGCAACCCAGGCGATGTGGCGTCTGGCGGGCGTAACAGATGTCTGGCGCTGGCTGGAGCAGATCAACTGTCCGCAGCAAGACCAAAAAGCAACGAATGACAGGAGAGATGGCCATGAGTCGTTTAGTCGTAGTCTCTAATCGAATTGCCTCACCGGATGACAAAGGCAGTGCTGGCGGCCTGGCGGTCGGTGTGCTGGGGGCATTGAAAACGGCGGGGGGGCTGTGGTTTGGCTGGAGCGGTGAGACGGGTAATGAAGACCAACCACTAAAAAAAGTCACCCGCGGCAATATCACCTGGGCATCGTTTAATCTGAGTGAGCAGGATTACGAAGAGTATTACTGCCAGTTTTCGAATGCCGTTTTATGGCCTGCTTTCCACTATCGCCTGGATCTGGTGCAATTTCAGCGCCCGGCTTGGGAAGGCTATCAGCGGGTCAATACATTATTGGCTGAGAAACTGCGGCCCTTACTGAATGATGACGACATCATCTGGGTTCATGATTATCATTTATTACCGTTTGCCAGCGAGCTGCGGAAACGCGGCGTGAACAATCGTATCGGTTTTTTCCTGCATATTCCGTTCCCGACGCCGGAGATATTCAACGCATTGCCCCCGCATGATGTACTGCTTGAGCAACTGTGCGATTTTGACTTACTGGGGTTCCAGACCGAAAACGACCGTCAGGCGTTTCTTGATGCGCTGAGTGCACAAACCCGAGTCACCTCGCGGGGCGACAATCATCATCAGGCATGGAAAAAGGCGTTCCGTACCCAGGTTTATCCTATCGGCATTGAACCCGATGAAATTGCCCGCCAGGCGGCGGGGCCACTGCCGCCGAAAATGGCGCAGCTCAAGGCCGAGCTAAAAAATGTGCAGAATATCTTTTCGGTTGAGCGACTGGACTACTCCAAAGGCTTGCCGGAGCGTTTTCAGGCCTACGAGGCCCTTTTGGAGCATTACCCTCAGCACCACGGTAAAATTCGCTATACCCAAATCGCGCCGACGTCGCGTGAAGAAGTGCAGGCTTATCAGGATATTCGCCACCAGTTGGAGACTGAAGCCGGGCGCATCAATGGCAAGTATGGGCAGCTGGGCTGGACGCCGCTTTATTATCTGAATCAGTATTTTGATCGTAAATTGCTGATGAAAATTTTCCGCTACTCGGATGTTGGGTTAGTGACGCCACTGCGCGATGGCATGAATCTGGTCGCTAAGGAGTTTGTGGCAGCGCAAGATCCCGCCAATCCTGGCGTGCTGGTGCTCTCACAATTTGCCGGGGCAGCACATGAACTGACCTCGGCGCTGATCGTTAATCCCTATGACAGAGATGATGTTGCGGGTGCATTAAACCGCGCGCTAACCATGCCGCTTGCTGAGCGTATTTCCCGCCACGCTGAGATGCTGGACATTATCGTTAAAAACGATATCGACAACTGGCAGGCTCACTTTATCCGCGATTTAAAAAAGATCACGCCACGTCATGCTGAAAGCCAACCGCATGACACCGTAGCTGACTTTCCTAAATTGGCCTGACGACGAGGATACGGTCATTAATCGCCTGCCAGCGGCACCAACAGCACATCGACCTGGCTGGCGCTGACCACGCTTTTCGCCGAGCAGGATGCTCGCGAAAAGAAGCTGTGATTATGGTTGCCATAAATGACGAGATCGACGGCGTGTTTGCGACAGATATCCAGTATATGTTCGTTGAGTGCCCCATAGGTAATAAAGGTATGCTCAATGGGGTACTGCGCCTGCTGGGTGAGTTTATCGATAAAATTCAGCGTCTCTTCTTGCATTACCTCACGCAGGTCTTCCAGCATGGGGGCCGCAAACTGGTTATACAGTTCGGGATCGGAGACCAGGGTGACCAGGCTAATGCGCGCTTTGACAGGGCGCGCAATAGAAACGGCTTTTGCTAACAACTGGTGACTTTCGGGGGTGGCGGCAACAGCGACAAGAATGTGCATGTAGCTCATAACTCGCTCCTTAAATACAAGAATTATGAGAGGACTTTTAGCGTTACTCTCGCTTCTTTCATAGTGCAATTTTTCATACTGTAATAGTGTGAATGTCATCATGATTATTCATTAATTATTCTTATAAATAGAATAATCAGATCACAAAAGCTGAAAATCTGTTCAATCAATTTAAGTGAAATTCTCGGCTAATGAAAACAATATGTTAATAAAAAACAAACATAAATTAACATTTTGCATATCGTTACCTGACGGTATTAGTTAATGAGGTTAAATATTTAACTCATTGTTTATAAAGATATAAAGTGAGGAAGCAGTTTATTGTAAATCTGTGATCTCGCTCGTTATTTCGCGCGGTGATATTAACTGTCGTAAACAAAAGACTATTCGCTTTTATTGCAAGAATATTCGGGTGTATGGAATCGATAGAGTGAGTTGTTGGCTATAAAATAACCAAAATAAAAGCTGTGCTGATGGATTTATGTTAAACGTTTAGCTGGTTTATGTGATCTGCGTCACATATTCTTTAAATTCGCAGCAGGGTTCCGTTGTATGTGTAACTGGCGGCGGGTAGAGTTGCGTCGAATTAGGAAAAATCTTAGGCATTTGTAAGAATTGATGTGAGCTTGTAAGGAACGCGGCCTTCTTAAAAAGGGATGTTTACACAACGCGTAAGCCGTAACGCTGCTATGTATTTGACCTTTTGCTTTTTTTTTACCGGGCCTTCCCGGCGACATCACGGGGTGCGGTTACGCCGCATAAAAATAATGTTGGTTATTATGGATGCAAATAATGCATACATCCGAGTTGCTCAAACACATTTATGACATAAATTTGTCATATTTATTGCTTGCACAGCGTCTAATCGTTCAGGACAAGGCTTCCGCGATGTTTCGCCTTGGTATCAGCGAAGAGATGGCGGACACATTGGGAACCTTAACCCTTCCTCAAATGGTCAAATTGGCGGAAACAAACCAACTGGTCTGCCATTTCCGTTTCGACGATCATCAAACAGTTACTCGCCTGACGCAAGACTCTCGTGTCGACGATCTTCAGCAAATTCACACAGGTATCATGCTTTCAACGCGTCTGTTAAGCGACATCAATGATGCGGCGCGTAAGAAAAGGGCGTGATGATGAGCGAAAAAAGCATCGTTCAGGAAGCACGTGATATCCAGTTAGCCATGGAATTAATCACACTGGGCGCCCGTTTGCAAATGCTGGAAAGCGAAACGCAACTCAGCCGTGGCCGCCTTATCAAGCTGTATAAAGAATTACGCGGTAGCCCTCCGCCGAAAGGGATGCTTCCTTTTTCTACCGATTGGTTTATGACGTGGGAGCAAAATATCCATGCTTCTATGTTCTGCAACGCATGGCAATTTTTGCTCAAAACGGGCCTGTGTAGCGGTGTCGATGCCGTCATTAAAGCGTATCGCCTGTATCTTGAGCAGTGCCCACAGCCAGCTGAAGGGCCGTTGTTGGCGTTAACCCGCGCATGGACACTGGTCCGTTTTGTTGACAGCGGGTTGCTGGAACTGTCTACCTGCAACTGCTGCGGCGGTAATTTTATTACTCACGCGCACCAACCCGTGGGCAGCTTTGCCTGCAGTTTATGCCAGCCGCCATCACGTGCCGTAAAAAGACGTAAACTTTCCCAGAATGCTGCCGATATTATTCCACAACTGCTGGATGAACAGATCGAACAAGCTGTTTAACTGATACGGTGTGGATAGACACTCCAGCAGCGGTAAGCCATTACCGCTGCTTTTTTTTGTCCCGACCTTTGAGTTAACTGCCCGACTGCGCATCCTGTCATAGTCAATTGCGAAAGGATGATATCGTGCTGATCTTAATAGGTTACCTGGTTGTTATTGGTACAGTTTTCGGCGGCTATATGATGACCGGCGGACACCTTGGGGCACTCTATCAACCGGCTGAGCTGGTGATCATTGGTGGCGCGGGTATCGGGGCATTCATTGTCGGTAATAACGGCAAAGCCATTAAGGGGACGATGAAAGCGATTCCGTTGCTCTTTCGTCGCTCAAAATACACCAAAGCCATGTATATGGATCTGCTGGCGCTGTTGTATCGCCTAATGGCCAAGTCGCGCCAGCAGGGTATGTTCTCGCTTGAGCGCGACATCGAAAACCCCAAAGAAAGTGAAATTTTTGCCAGCTACCCGCGCATTATCGCGGATGCCGTAATGCTTGATTTTATCGTCGATTATTTGCGTCTGATTATCAGCGGCAATATGAATACGTTTGAAATTGAAGCGTTGATGGACGAAGAAATTGAAACGCATGAAAGTGAGTCGGAAGTCCCAGCTAACAGCCTGGCGATGGTCGGCGACTCATTACCGGCTTTCGGTATCGTCGCGGCGGTGATGGGGGTAGTACATGCGCTGGCCTCGGCCGACCGTCCGGCGGCTGAACTGGGGGCGCTTATCGCACATGCTATGGTGGGGACCTTCCTCGGGATTTTACTGGCCTATGGTTTTATTTCACCGCTCGCCAGCGTGTTGCGTCAGAAAAGTGCCGAAACGACCAAAATGATGCAGTGCGTGAAGATCACGCTGCTGTCCAACCTGAACGGCTACGCTCCACCGATTGCCGTCGAATTTGGTCGTAAGACACTGTATTCCAGCGAACGTCCGTCGTTTATCGAACTGGAAGAACATGTTCGTGCGGTGAGAAATCCAACGGCACAGCAAACGACTGAGGAAGCATGAAAAATCAGGCCCATCCCATTATCGTCGTCAAGCGACGAAAACATAAAGGTCACGGTGGTGGGGCGCATGGTTCATGGAAAATTGCCTACGCTGACTTTATGACTGCGATGATGGCGTTCTTTCTGGTGATGTGGCTCATTTCCATCTCCAGTCCGAAAGAACTGATCCAGATTGCCGAATACTTCCGTACGCCTCTGGCCACCGCGGTAACCGGTGGAAATCGTATTTCAAACAGCCAAAGCCCGATACCTGGTGGGGGGGATGATTACACCCAACAGCAAGGGGAAGTGAACCGGCAGCCGAATATTGATGAGCTGAGAAAACGCATGGAACAAAGCCGCCTGAGCAAATTACGTGGCGACCTGGACCAGCTTATTGAGTCCGATCCGAAGCTACGCGCGCTGCGCCCGCATTTGAAAATCGACCTGGTGCAGGAAGGGCTGCGTATTCAGATTATTGATAGCCAGAACCGCCCGATGTTTAAGACCGGCAGTGCCGAGGTTGAACCTTACATGCGCGATATCCTGCGGGCGATTGCGCCGGTTTTGAATGGTATCCCCAACCGCGTTAGTTTGTCCGGTCATACGGATGATTTTCCATACGCCAACGGTGAGAAAGGCTACAGCAACTGGGAACTGTCTGCTGATCGCGCAAACGCCTCACGCCGTGAACTGGTCAGTGGTGGTCTGGACACGGGGAAAGTATTACGGGTGGTAGGTATGGCCGCCACGATGCGTCTGAGCGATCGCGGTCCTGAGGACGCCATCAACCGCCGTATAAGTCTGCTGGTGCTGAATAAGCAGGCGGAAGAGGCCATTTTGCATGAAAACGCTGAAAGCCAGAATGAGCCGGTAAGTGTCTTACAACCGCCAGCGGTCGTTCCGCCGGCAAGCGTTCCCACATCGCCACCAGCCAATCCGAGGTGATAGCGTGAGCATGGATATTAGCGATTTTTATCAGACCTTTTTTGATGAAGCTGACGAACTGTTGGCTGACATGGAGCAGCACCTGCTTGATTTGGTCCCTGAATCTCCGGATTCCGAACAACTGAATGCCATTTTTCGTGCGGCGCACTCGATTAAAGGCGGGGCGGGCACCTTCGGCTTTACTATTTTGCAGGAAACGACCCATTTAATGGAGAACCTGCTGGATGAAGCGCGGCGTGGCGAGATGCAGCTCAATGCCGACATTATCAACCTGTTTTTGGAAACAAAAGATATTATGCAAGAACAGCTCGACGCCTATAAAAGCTCAGAAGAGCCGGATGCTGCCAGCTTTGAGTATATTTGTCATGCGCTACGACAGTTAGCGCTCGAAGCAAAAGGTGAAACCGCACCCGCGGTCGTCAACACTGCAAAATTGAGTGTTGTTGACGGCACGGCGATACAGGAAGAGACGATGGCGCAGGAAACTGTTGCTGCTGAAGAGGTTAAAAAACGGATCGTTCTGTCACGTCTGAAAGCTGGAGAAGTGGATTTACTGGAAGAAGAGTTGGGGAACCTGGCGACTTTAACGGATGTGGTCAAAAGCAGCGATACGCTGTCGGCTACGATTGACGGTGACCTCGCGGAAGATGACATCATCGCGGTACTTTGTTTTGTTATCGAAGCCGACCAGATTGAGTTTACTCCCGTTGTGGCTGCCCCCGTTGAGTCGGTGGCCGTGATGGACGAACCGCTGCCGGTTGCCGTTGTTCCGCTGGTTAAAGCCGCCGTCAGCGAACCGCCGCAGGGGCGCGTTGAGCGTGAAAAACCCGCGCGTGCCAGTGAATCTACCAGCATCCGCGTGGCGGTTGAGAAGGTCGATCAGTTAATTAACCTGGTCGGCGAACTGGTGATCACGCAGTCGATGCTGGCCCAGCGTTCGAATGAACTGGATCCGGTAAACCATGGCGATCTCATCACCAGTATGGGTCAGTTACAACGTAACGCCCGTGATTTGCAAGAATCGGTGATGTCGATTCGTATGATGCCAATGGAGTATGTCTTCAGCCGCTTCCCGCGTCTGGTTCGTGACCTGGCGGGCAAGTTGGGCAAACAGGTTGAGCTGACGCAAATTGGTAGCTCCACCGAACTCGATAAGAGCCTGATTGAACGCATTATCGATCCGCTGACCCACCTGGTGCGTAACAGCCTGGACCACGGTATCGAATTGCCGGAAAAACGCCTTGAATCCGGGAAAAATCCAGTCGGTAACCTGACGCTGTCTGCTGAACACCAGGGCGGGAACATCTGCATCGAAGTCACCGATGATGGCGCGGGCCTCAACCGTGAGCGCATCCTGGCCAAAGCCATCTCACAGGGCATGCCGATCCATGAAAACATGAGCGATGACGAAGTCGGCATGCTGATTTTCGCGCCGGGATTCTCGACCGCCGAGCAGGTGACGGATGTCTCTGGTCGCGGTGTCGGGATGGATGTGGTGAAGCGTAACATTCAGGAAATGGGCGGGCATGTTGAGATCCAATCGAAGCAGGGCCAGGGCACAACCATCCGAATTTTGCTGCCGCTGACGCTGGCGATTCTGGACGGCATGTCCGTGCGCGTGGCAGATGAGGTGTTTATTCTACCACTGAATGCGGTGATGGAATCGCTGCAACCCCGTGAAGAAGATCTGCACCCGCTGGCCGGGGGAGAACGCGTGCTTGAAGTGCGTGGTGAATATTTGCCGCTGGTTGAATTGTGGAAAGTCTTCGAGGTTGACGGCGCAAAAACCGAAGCAACTCAGGGCATTGTGGTGATTTTACAAAGTGCGGGACGTCGCTATGCGCTGCTGGTCGATCAGCTTATTGGCCAACACCAGGTGGTGGTGAAAAACCTGGAAAGCAATTACCGCAAAGTGCCAGGCATTTCTGCCGCAACGATCCTTGGCGACGGTAGCGTCGCGCTGATTGTCGATGTCTCTGCATTGCAGGGGTTAAACCGCGAACAACGTGTGGCGATCACCGCCGCCTGATTGATTGAGTGAGAAAGGGAATAATATGACCGGTATGAGTAATGTAACTAAACTGGCCGGCGAACCGTCAGGTCAGGAATTCCTCGTGTTTACGCTAGGGGATGAAGAGTACGGTATCGATATTCTGAAAGTGCAGGAAATTCGTGGTTATGATCAGGTCACGCGTATCGCTAATACACCGTCTTTTATTAAAGGGGTGACCAACCTGCGCGGTGTGATTGTGCCTATCGTTGACCTGCGCGTGAAGTTCAGCCAGAGCGACGTTGACTATAACGAGAACACCGTGGTGATTGTGCTGAATCTGGGTCAACGCGTGGTGGGGATCGTGGTGGATGGTGTGTCGGATGTGTTGTCGCTGACGACCGATCAGATTCGTCCGGCACCAGAATTTGCGGTTACGCTGTCAACGGAATACCTGACGGGGCTGGGCGCACTGGGCGATCGGATGCTGATTTTGGTTAATATCGAGAAGTTGCTGAACAGCGATGAAATGGCATTGCTGGATATTGCTGCAAGTCACGTCGCCTAACCGCCTCCGGCCTACAACGATCGTCGTTGTAGGCCGGATATGCATATCGCCATCCGGCTCCCTCAACTGCTACGCTTCCTGCTCAACCAGTTCAGGTTCTTCTTCCAGTAACCCTTCATTCCGCGCAAGCATTGCGGTGGCAATCCCGTTGCCTAACACGTTAATCGCCGAGCGCCCCATATCGAGGAAGTGGTCGATACCCATCAGTAACAGAATGCCTGCAACCGGAATATTAAAACTGGGAATTGTTGCTGCCAGCACCACCAACGCCGAACGCGGCACGCCGGCAATCCCTTTTGAGGCTAACATCAGCGTTAGCATCAGCACGGTGATTTCGGCGAAAGAAAGGTGAATATTATAGGCCTGTGCAATAAACATTGATGCAAAGGAGCAGTACACCATTGAGCCGACTAGGTTAAACGAGTAACCGATGGGTAGCACAAACGACACGATGTTGCGTGAGCAGCCAAATTTCGTCAGTTGCTCGAGCGTTTTGGGATACGCGGCTTCAGAGCTACTGGTGGTGAAGGCCACCAGCACTGGATCTTTCAGCATGCTGACCAGACGAAATACCTCTTTTTTCAACACCACGTAGCCGACCGCGAGCAGCACCAGGCAGGTCAGCACAATCGCCAGGTAATAGCCGCCGATGAATGAGGCATAGTTGAGCAGAATTCCCAGTCCCTGGGTGGCGATGACGGAGGAGATAGCGGCAAAAATTGCCAGCGGAGCCACGTACATTACATACCCGGTTACCTTCAACATAATGTGGGAAACCACATCCAGTGCGGCAACCAGCGGCGCGTTAAATTTCTCACCGAGTGAGGCCCCGCCAATACCGAAGAACATCGAGAACACCACGATTTGCAGGATCTCATTATTGGCCATGGCTTCGGCAATGCTGGTCGGGATCGTGTGAGTGAGAAAACCTTTCAGGCTCATGCCGCTAACGGCGAGGCCTGTATCGGTAGCTTCCAGTGGAATGGCCAGGTTCAGCCCGCTCCCCGGTTGTTCAAGGGAGACGACAAAAAGACCCACCAAAATAGACAGCACGGAGGAACTGATAAACCAGAGCATGGCTTTGCCCCCGACGCGACCAATAGTGGATGTCTCTCCCAGTCGCATAATGCCGACGGTTAGCGTACTGAAGACTAACGGCGCAATGACCATTTTAATGAGCCGCAAGAAAATGTCGGTGAGCAGCGTAATATTATCAGCCCAGGCGGTTACTACGCCCGGTGAGGCCCAGGAGTGGATCACCGCGCCTGACAGGATGCCCGCCAGCATAAAGACCACGATGAACAACGTGAGTTTGTTTGCATTTGCCACTAAAAATCCCTCTGTGATGATGTAATAGTTATTCCCCTGCTACACATTTTTTGTACTTATTAAGTGGTAGCAAAGCATTCATCATATAAATCAAAGTCAGGATCGGTACAACTTTTTTTAATTTTTTATCCATTTTGTTGTGGTGTTTGAGCATCTGCGTTTTCACGCCTCTTTTTCCTGCAGGATTTCCTTTTTGCAAACGTAAAGTTATTCGGGCGGGTGCCGATAATGTTGATAACTCGTTTTCAGGAAGGTGCCTTATGTTTAACCGTATCCGCGTTGTCACAATGCTGATGATGGTGCTGGGGGTTTTCGCACTGCTACAGCTTGTTTCCGGTGGTCTGTTGTTTTCCTCATTGCAGCAGAATCAGCAAAGTTTTGTTATTTCTAACGATTTACGTCAGCAGCAAAGTGAACTCACCTCAACATGGGACTTAATGCTGCAAACGCGCATTAACCTGAGCCGATCCTCTGCGCGCATGATGATGGATGCTTCTAACCAACAGAGCAGTGCGAAGAACGATCTGTTGAAGAATGCGAAAGGTACGTTGACGCAGGCAGAAACGCATTACGCAAAATTCAAAAGCATCACGCCATTACCAGAGATGGCAGAAGCCAGCGGTAACGTTGATGAGAAATATCAGCAGTATCACGCAGCATTAACGGAGCTGGTGCAGTTTCTCGAAACCGGCAACATGGATGGTTTTTTTGCTCAGCCGACCCAGGGCATGCAAAATGCCCTGGGTGAGGCGCTCGGGAAATATGCCAGCGTCAGTGAAAAACTCTATCTGCAGGCGTTTGATGAAAGCGCGCGGGATTACCAGTTTGCCCAATGGCAGCTCGGCGTTCTGGCCGTGGTGCTGGTGCTGATCCTGGTGGTGGTGTGGTACGGCATCCGTCATACCTTGCTTAACCCTCTGGCCCGCGTTATTGCCCATATTCGCGAAATAGCCAGCGGCAACTTAACCACGTCATTGACCGTTAGCGGGCGCAATGAAATTGGTGAGTTGGCCAGCACGGTTGATCATATGCAGCGATCGCTTATTGAAACGGTGACCCTGGTGCGGGAAGGTTCCGATGCGATCTATTCCGGCACCAGCGAAATTGCCAGCGGTAATACCGACCTTTCGTCGCGCACCGAGCAGCAGGCTTCTGCGTTGGAAGAGACGGCGGCCAGCATGGAACAACTAACGGCGACGGTGAAGCAAAATGCGGACAACGCCCGTCAGGCTTCGCAACTGGCGAAAAGCGCTTCCGATACCGCACAGCATGGCGGCAAGGTAGTCGATGGCGTGGTAAACACCATGCACGAAATCGCGGATAGCTCGAAGAAAATTGCTGACATCATCAGCGTAATCGACGGCATTGCCTTCCAGACCAATATTCTTGCGCTGAACGCGGCGGTTGAGGCCGCACGCGCCGGTGAACAGGGCCGTGGTTTCGCCGTGGTGGCGGGAGAAGTGCGTAATCTGGCAAGCCGCAGCGCGCAGGCGGCGAAAGAGATCAAAGCCCTGATCGAAGACTCCGTTTCTCGGGTCGATACCGGCTCGGTATTGGTAGAGAGTGCCGGGGAAACCATGAATGACATCGTCAATGCGGTAACCCGTGTCACCGACATCATGGGAGAAATCGCCTCAGCGTCTGACGAACAAAGCCGTGGTATCGACCAGGTTGCGCTCGCCGTATCCGAGATGGATCGTGTGACGCAGCAGAACGCCTCGCTGGTGCAGGAGTCGGCTGCTGCTGCTGCTGCACTCGAAGAACAGGCCAGCCGTCTGACCCAGTCGGTATCGGCTTTCCGCCTGGCTGCACGCCCACTGTCGGCTAAATCTCGCGATGTACGGCCATCTTCAACAGCGGCCCCTGCGTCATACCCGCGCCAGCAAAGTACTGAACCCGATAGCAATTGGGAAACATTTTAACCGGGAGCTAACACCGGATAGTAAGTCGAGCGGGCAGAGTCTCTTTCTGCCTGCATCGTGTTTTTAAGCATGAAGAGCAAACCGTAACACAACACGAATTGGCGCAGCACAGGCTGTGCCCGTTGTATCCTGAATGTGATTGAGAAGGCGCTATGACATCATCTCTGCCCTCCGGGCAAACGTCATTATTGTTACAGATGACACAGCGCCTCGCGCTGTCTGACGCGCATTTTCGTCGGATATGTCAATTAATCTACCAGCGCGCGGGTATCGTGCTGGCCGACCACAAGCGGGACATGGTGTATAACCGCCTGGTGCGTCGCTTGCGTACCCTGGAGTTGGACGACTTTGGTCGCTATCTCAGCATGCTGGAAGCCAACCAGAACAGCGCTGAGTGGCAGGCGTTTATTAACTCCCTGACCACCAACCTGACCGCTTTTTTCCGCGAAGGACATCATTTTCCGGTGCTGACTGATCACGCGCGTCGATGCAGCGGCGAATACCGTGTCTGGAGCGCCGCGGCCTCTACCGGTGAAGAACCCTACAGTATCGCGATCACGCTGGCAGATACGTTGGGTATGGCACCTGGACGCTGGCGCGTTTTTGCCAGCGATATTGATACCGAAGTGCTGGAAAAAGCCAGAAACGGCATTTACCGCCTCGATGAACTGAAAACGCTGTCGCCACAACAGTTACAGCGTTATTTCATGCGTGGTACCGGACCGCATGAAGGACTGGTGCGTGTGCGTCAGGAACTGGCGAGCCATGTTGAATTCTCCAGCGTGAATTTACTGGATAAAAAATACAACGTGCCCGGTCCGTTCGACGCCATATTTTGTCGTAACGTCATGATCTATTTTGATAAAACGACGCAGCAGGACATTTTGCACCGTTATGTTCCACTCCTGAAGCCGGATGGGCTGTTGTTTGCCGGTCACTCAGAAAACTTTAGCAACCTCGTGCGCGAGTTTAGCCTGCGCGGACAAACGGTGTATGCGCATGCGCCGGGTAAGGATAAATCATGAGTAAAATCAGGGTTTTGTCGGTCGACGATTCCGCATTGATGCGTCAAATCATGACTGAAATTATTAACAGCCACAGCGATATGGAGATGGTCGCGACGGCACCCGATCCGCTGGTTGCGCGGGATTTGATCAAAAAATTTAATCCTGATGTCCTGACGCTGGATGTGGAAATGCCGCGTATGGACGGCCTCGATTTTCTTGAGAAGTTGATGCGATTACGTCCGATGCCGGTGGTGATGGTCTCTTCTCTGACCGGAAAAGGCTCTGAAGTCACGCTGCGGGCGCTGGAGTTGGGGGCGATTGATTTCGTCACCAAACCGCAACTGGGGATCCGCGAAGGGATGCTGGCCTACAGCGAGATGATTGCCGAGAAAGTGCGTACGGCATCCCGCGCGCGTCTGGCGGCGCATAAACCAATTGCCGCGCCGAAGACGCTGAAAGCGGTGCCGTTGCTCAGTTCTGAAAAACTGATCGCTATTGGCGCGTCGACCGGGGGAACGGAGGCGATACGCCATGTGCTACAGCCGCTACCGCTTTCCAGTCCGGCGGTCATCATCACCCAACATATGCCTCCAGGTTTTACTCGCTCATTTGCCGAGCGCCTGAACAAACTGTGTCAGATCAGCGTGAAAGAGGCGGAAGACGGCGAACGTGTATTGCCGGGACATGCGTATATCGCCCCTGGTGACAAACATATGGAGTTGGCTCGCAGCGGGGCGAACTATGTGATCAAAATTCATGATGGGCCGCCGGTTAACCGGCATCGGCCTTCTGTGGATGTGCTGTTTCATTCGGTGGCAAAACAGGCGGGGCGCAATGCTGTGGGCGTGATCCTCACAGGCATGGGCAACGATGGTGCCGCCGGAATGTTAGCGATGCACCAGGCAGGCGCCTGGACCATTGCGCAAAACGAAGCAAGTTGTGTGGTGTTCGGCATGCCGCGCGAGGCCATCAATATGGGTGGTGTGAGCGAAGTGGTCGATCTTAGCCAGGTAAGCCAGCAGATGCTGGCGAAAATCAGTGCCGGACAGGCAATACGTATTTAATGAGGAGCAGTATTTTATGGCGGATAAAGAGCTGAGATTTCTGGTTGTGGATGACTTTTCCACCATGCGTCGCATCGTGCGCAACCTGTTAAAGGAGCTGGGATTCAACAATGTTGAAGAAGCCGAAGACGGTGTGGATGCCCTGAATAAGCTGCAGGCAGGGGGATTTGGTTTTGTCATTTCTGACTGGAACATGCCAAACATGGACGGACTGGAATTGCTGAAAACCATTCGTGCCGACGGCGGTATGTCTTCTCTGCCGGTGCTGATGGTGACCGCGGAGGCGAAGAAAGAGAACATTATTGCCGCCGCGCAAGCCGGTGCCAGTGGTTACGTGGTGAAGCCTTTCACGGCGGCGACGTTGGAAGAGAAACTCAATAAAATCTTTGAGAAACTGGGCATGTGAGGGTGTGATGATGATGATGCAACCACAAATTAAACCTGTTGATGAACATTCAGCAGGGGATATCATCGCGCGCATCGGTAGTCTGACCCGAATGCTGCGCGACAGCCTGCGTGAACTGGGGCTGGATCAGGCCATTGCTGAAGCGGCGGAAGCGATCCCGGATGCGCGCGATCGTCTGGATTACGTTGTGCAGATGACCGCACAGGCAGCAGAGCGTGCGCTGAACAGCGTTGAAGCCTCGCAGCCACACCAGGACGCAATGGAAAAAGGGGCCAAAACCCTGAGTAAACGCTGGGACGAATGGTTCGAGAATCCGATTGAACTGTCTGATGCCCGTGAACTGGTGACCGACACCCGTCAGTTCCTCGGTGATGTCCCTGGACACACCAGTTTTACCAATGCTCAGCTGCTCGACATTATGATGGCGCAGGATTTCCAGGACCTTACCGGCCAGGTTATCAAGCGCATGATGGACGTTATTCAGGAAATTGAGCGCCAGCTGTTAATGGTGCTGCTGGAGAACATTCCTGAGCAGGGCGCCCGTCCAAAACGTGAAAACGAAAGTTTGCTGAACGGCCCGCAGGTTGATACCTCGAAAGCCGGCGTTGTGGCAAGTCAGGATCAGGTTGACGACCTGCTGGACAGTCTCGGGTTCTGACTCGTGCAGGCCGGATGTAGGGGCAACCGCTTCTCTTCCGGTCTGCATACTCTCTACCGTCTGTAGGGGTTAACGTCATAAACCCCGTCTTTTTTACCGCTTACTCTCGCCATTGCTGTGTCGCTGTTCTGGCATCATTCTCGCCTGTGTCTCTATCCAGGGTCTGATGCGTGGCAGAAGAAAGCGACGACGACAAAACAGAAGCCCCCACACCCCACCGACTTGAAAAAGCGCGGGAAGATGGGCAGATCCCCCGTTCCAAAGAGCTGACCTCACTGCTTATTTTGCTGGTGGGCGTGTGCATTATCTGGATCGGCGGGGAGTCGCTGGCCCGCAGATTGGCGGGTATGCTGTCGGCCGGGCTACGTTTTGACCACAGTATGGTCAACGACCCTAATCTGATCCTCAGCCAAATCATTCTGCTGATTAAAGACGCCATGATTGCGCTGTTACCGCTGATTACTGGTGTGGTGCTGGTGGCATTGATCTCGCCGGTGATGTTGGGCGGTTTGATCTTCAGCGGTAAATCGCTGCAACCCAAATTTTCGAAGCTGAATCCGCTGCCGGGTATCAAGCGCATGTTTTCTGCGCAAACCGGTGCTGAACTGCTGAAAGCCATCCTGAAATCTACGCTGGTTGGCAGCGTGGCTGGATTCTATCTCTGGCACAAGTGGCCGGAGATGATGCGGTTGATGGCCGAATCGCCGATTACTGCAATGGGTAATGCCCTTGATTTAGTTGGCATGTGTGCGCTGCTGGTGGTGCTCGGGGTGATCCCGATGGTGGGGTTTGACGTTTTTTTCCAAATTTACAGCCATGTGAAAAAGCTGCGCATGTCACGCCAGGATATCCGCGATGAATATAAACAAAGCGAAGGTGACCCGCACGTTAAGGGCAAAATTCGCCAGATGCAGCGTGCGGTAGCGCAGCGACGCATGATGGCGGATGTGCCGAAAGCCGACGTCATTGTGACTAACCCCACACACTATTCGGTCGCCTTGCAATATGACGAAAACAAAATGAGTGCGCCACGCGTCGTCGCCAAAGGGGCGGGGCTGGTCGCGTTGCGTATTCGCGAAATTGGCGCGGAACATCGAGTCCCAACCTTAGAAGCACCACCGCTGGCCCGTGCGTTATATCGCCATGCTGAGATTGGTCAGCAAATACCCGGCCAGCTGTATGCTGCCGTCGCAGAAGTGCTGGCGTGGGTATGGCAATTAAAACGCTGGCGTCTGGCGGGCGGCAAGCCGCCACCGCAACCTGGAAACCTTCCGGTGCCTGAAGCACTGGATTTTATGAACGAGAAGAATACTGATGGCTAATCTGGTCGCGATGCTGCGCCTGCCCGGCAACCTGAAATCCACACAATGGCAGATTCTTGCCGGGCCGATCCTCATCCTGCTTATCTTGTCGATGATGGTGCTGCCGCTGCCAGCGTTCATCCTTGATTTACTGTTTACCTTTAATATTGCGTTGTCGATCATGGTGTTGCTGGTGGCGATGTTCACCCAGCGCACGCTCGAATTCGCTGCCTTCCCGACCATTTTGCTGTTCACCACATTATTACGCCTGGCGTTGAACGTTGCCTCGACGCGTATTATTTTGATGGAAGGGCATACCGGTTCGGCGGCGGCGGGGAAGGTGGTTGAAGCGTTTGGTCACTTCCTGGTGGGCGGTAACTTTGCCATCGGTATCGTGGTTTTCGTCATTCTTGTCATCATCAACTTTATGGTTATCACCAAAGGTGCCGGTCGTATTGCCGAAGTTGGCGCACGCTTTGTGCTGGACGGTATGCCCGGTAAACAGATGGCGATTGATGCCGATCTCAATGCCGGACTGATTGGGGAAGATGAAGCCAAAAAACGTCGTTCAGAAGTGACCCAGGAAGCTGATTTTTACGGCTCTATGGACGGTGCGAGTAAATTCGTTCGCGGGGACGCCGTTGCCGGTATTCTGATCATGGTGATTAACGTGGTTGGCGGCCTGCTGGTAGGCGTATTACAACACGGTATGAGTATGGGCAGTGCGGCTGAAAGCTACACCTTGCTGACCATCGGTGACGGTCTGGTCGCCCAAATCCCGGCGCTGGTTATCTCCACCGCGGCGGGCGTTATCGTGACGCGCGTCAGTACCGATCAGGATGTCGGCGAACAGATGGTCACCCAGCTGTTCAGTAACCCCAGCGTGATGGTGCTCAGTGCGGCGGTGCTAGGTTTACTGGGCCTGGTACCAGGCATGCCAAACCTGGTATTTCTGATGTTTACCGCAGCGCTATTGGGTTTGGCCTGGTGGTTGCGCGGTCGCGAGACAAAAGCCCCTGCGGAACCTCAGTCGATCAAAATGCCGGAAAATAATGCGGTGGTGGAAGCGACCTGGAACGATGTCCAACTGGAAGACTCGCTGGGAATGGAAGTGGGGTATCGCCTGATCCCAATGGTGGATTTTCAGCAAGATGGCGAGTTGCTGGGACGAATTCGCAGTATTCGTAAGAAATTTGCCCAGGATATGGGCTTCCTGCCGCCGGTGGTGCACATCCGCGACAATATGGATCTGCAGCCTGCGCGCTATCGCATCCTGATGAAAGGGGTAGAAATTGGCAGCGGGGATGCCTATCCGGGACGCTGGCTGGCCATCAACCCTGGTACGGCAGCGGGATCGCTGCCGGGTGAGAAAACGGTTGATCCGGCTTTTGGTCTGGACGCTATCTGGATTGAAAGTGCGCTAAAAGAACAGGCGCAAATCCAGG
Organism: Citrobacter sp. wls718; assembly: GCF_005280945.1. NCBI lineage: Bacteria > Pseudomonadati > Pseudomonadota > Gammaproteobacteria > Enterobacterales > Enterobacteriaceae > Citrobacter > Citrobacter sp. wls718. Next base: position 69,337 of record NZ_SZWV01000106.1, on the reverse strand, counting down.
GCTTCACGGTGGTGGAAGCCAGTACCGTCGTCGCCACGCATCTGAATCACTTGATTGGCCAGTTTGCCGCCGAACTGTTTGGACGTCAGGAGGCGCAACAATTGCTGGACCGCGTGTCGCAGGAAATGCCGAAACTGACTGAGGATCTGGTGCCTGGCGTGGTGACGCTGACCACGCTACATAAAGTGTTGCAGAATTTATTGGATGAAAAAGTGCCGATTCGCGATATGCGCACCATCCTCGAAACGCTGGCTGAGCATGCGCCGCTGCAAAACGATCCGCATGAACTCACTGCCGTGGTCCGCGTGGCGTTGGGAAGGGCGATTACCCAGCAATGGTTCCCGGGGAACGACGAAGTTCAGGTTATTGGTCTGGATACGCCACTTGAGCGCTTGCTGCTGCAGGCCCTACAAGGGGGCGGCGGCCTGGAGCCGGGGCTGGCAGACCGACTGTTGGCGCAAACTCAGGAAGCGTTATCGCGCCAGGAAATGTTGGGCGCGCCGCCGGTGCTGTTGGTTAATCATGCATTGAGGCCTCTGCTGGCGCGTTTTTTACGCCGCAGCATACCGCAGCTGGTGGTGTTGTCGAACATGGAGCTTTCCGATAACCGCCATATCCGCATGACCGCGACCATCGGAGGTAAATAATGCGTAAGTTTCTGTGGCTGTTATTGTTTCCTCTGGCAGTGCAGGCCGCCGGAGAAGGCGCCTGGCAGGCTAGTGGCATGGGCATTACGTTAAATCACCGCGGGCAGTCTGCCTCGTCTGCGCCTTTGGTTCCCGGCCAGCCCGTCTCGGGGTTGATGACGCTGGTAGCCTGGCGCTATGAGCTGAATGGCCCTACGCCTGCGGGGCTGCGGGTACGTTTATGTTCGCAGTCGCGCTGCGTTGAGCTGGACGGGCAAAGCGGCACCACTCACGGATTTAATAACGTACCTGCCGTGGAGCCGATGCATTTTGTCTGGGAGGTGCCCGGCGGCGGTCGCCTGATCCCGGCCTTACAGGTGCAAAGTAATCAGGTCATCGTCAACTACCGTTAATTCTCTCTTCTTCATCGCAGCTGGCAGATGAAACTGCTGGCTGTCTCGCACTTTTTGACCCGCCACTTTGATTTAAAAGAAACGCTGTTTTATAAAATAGGTGACTTACGTTGCCGGACTCTTTGTGCTGTTGCCATTTCGCGATTATCCCTGGCAGAAATAAAAAGGTTTCCCTTGCGGTTAACTTTTACTGTGGCCGTGTAAGGACGTCCTGCATCGAAGTGAGGATTGCGGGGCCTCCCAATAATGTGCAGGGGTAACGGCAATGAGAACACGTAAAATTGGGTTGGTAAATTATTTTGCCTATGGGGCAGGTGACTTTTTAGGCGCAGGGACCACGGCGCTGACCGCCGCATGGTTGCTCTATTTCTACACCACTTTTTGTGGCCTGACGCCTATTGAGGCGACGTTTATTTTTGCAACGGCCAGGGTGCTGGATGCGGTGGTTAGCCCATTAATGGGCTTTTTAACGGATAATTTTGGATCGACCTGGCTTGGTAAACGCTTTGGCCGACGTAAGTTTTTTATTCTGCTGGGGATTCCCTGTGTCTTTAGCTACTCCCTGATGTGGGTCGGCGACATGGGATTCTGGTACTACCTGCTGACCTACCTGGTGTTTGATGTGGTTTACACCATGATTCTGGTGCCCTATGAAACGCTGGTACCGGAAATGACCGATGATTTTAAACAGAAAACCAAGTTTTCTGGCGCGCGTATTTCTATGGCCCAGATGTCAGCCATACTGGCCTCGTTCTTACCTGGCGTACTGTTGACGCTGTTTGGTAAACACAATCCTGTTTCATTTTTCTATGCCAGCCTGGTGTTTTCGGTGCTGTGCGCGCTGATGCTGACCTTTGTGTGGTTTTTTACCTGGGAACGCCCGCGTGAAGAATGGACCGAAGCGGCACTTCGCGCTGAAGAAGAGAAGAAAAGCCTGACCTTTCGTCAGAGCATGAGTCGTCTTTTCACTGAGCTAAGTTCGACGCTGCGCATCCGCATTTTCCGTCAACATTTGGGCATGTATCTTGGTGGTTATATCGCGCAGGACGTGTTCAACGCGGTCTTTACCTACTATGTGGTGTTTGTGTTGATGCAGGAAGCCTCTATGGCGTCGAACCTGCTGGGCACCATGGCTATCTTCCAGTTTATTGCGGTTATCGCCATGATCCCGCTGTGCATTCGCTTTGGACCGGCCCCGTCTTACCGGATGGTGGTGGTGCTGTTTGGCCTGAGTTCTCTCTCTTATGCGGTGTTGTATTACGCCGGGCTGAGTGATGTGTACGCCTTATTGCTGCTGGTTTCCGCCGTTGCGGGCCTGGGACGTGGTGGCATCAATTATGTTCCGTGGAATACCTACACCTATATCGCGGATGTCGACGAGGTGATCACAGGCCAGCGTCGGGAAGGGATCTTTGCCGGCATCATGACCTTAACGCGCAAAGCCTCGCAGGCGGGGGCCGTCATGCTGGTCGGCATTGTTATGCAGTTATCGGGTTTTGTCTCCGGGCAGAGTGAACAACCTGCTGCGGTCAGCCATACCATTCTGTTCATTCTGAGCTGCGGTACGTTGATTGTACTGGCGCTGGGATTCCTGGTGTCTCTGCGTTTCAAATTGAATCTGCAAACACATAGCACCTTGCGTGAAGAGACCGCAAAAATGCGTGAGTCCGGGCGCCCCATGCCAGAAGGGCTTACCCCTGAAGGACGTGCAACGGTAGAGATGCTGTCAGGCATGCCGTATGAATCACTTTGGGGTAACAACAATATTGGTTACCTGAATCGTAATAAACCTGCTGCGCCATCACTGCAACATGGCTCAGCATTGAATTCGACATTGCACAGAGGTTAAGTAAATGATTGTTTATCCGGTTAAACACAGCCCGTTGTTACGTCAGCCTGAACATTTTATTGCCAGAGATGAGTTAAAAACGCTCATCAAGAAGGTGACGCATAATCTGGTCAATATTCATGATGAGAGCGGTGAGTTCTTGCTGCGACTGGACGACGGACGCGTTATTGACACCAAAGGGTGGGCTGGATGGGAGTGGACGCACGGCGTCGGCCTGTACGGGATGTACCAGTATTACCAGCAAACCGGTGATGAAACGATGCGCGATATCATCGATGGCTGGTTTGCCGACCGCTTTGCAGAAGGCGCGACGACTAAAAACGTCAATACCATGGCGCCGTTTCTGACGCTGGCGTATCGCTATGAAGAAACGCGCAATCCGGCGTATCTGCCGTGGCTTGATTCCTGGGCTGAGTGGGCGATGCACGACATGCCGCGTACCGATTTTGGTGGTATGCAGCACATCACGCTGGCGGAAGAGAATCATCAGCAGATGTGGGACGACACGTTGATGATGACGGTGTTACCGCTGGCGAAGATTGGCAAACTGCTCAACCGCCCCGAGTACGTTGAAGAGGCGACGTATCAGTTCCTGTTACATGTGCAAAACCTGATGGATAAAGAAACCAGTCTGTGGTTCCACGGCTGGAGCTATGAGGGAAATCATAACTTTGCCAACGCCCGCTGGGCGCGCGGTAACAGCTGGCTAACTATTGTTATTCCGGAGTTCCTCGAACTGGTCGATTTACCGGAGAATAATGCCGTTCGTCGCTATCTGGTACAGGTACTGAATGCGCAAATTGCGGCCCTGGCGAAGTGTCAGGATGAGAGTGGTCTGTGGCACACGTTGCTGGACGATCCGCATTCTTACCTTGAAGCGTCAGCCACCGCCGGATTTGCTTATGGGATTTTGAAAGCGGTGCGTAAGCGTTATGTCGGGCAGGAATATGCGGCGGTAGCAGAACTCGCCATCAAAGGCATTGTGCAGCATATCTCACCAGAAGGGGAGCTGCTGCAAACCTCATTTGGTACCGGAATGGGGCACAATCTCGAGTTCTATCGCAACATTCCGCTGACCTCCATGCCTTACGGCCAGGCGATGGCGATGCTGTGTCTCACCGAATACTTGCGTAAGTATTTTTAATATCGGTGTCCGACGGCGCTGTCGCTGTCGGCGCTGTTTGTTGAGTTACCTCTGTTTGTGCGGTGTTGTCCTGCGGCACAAACAGATGATCCATAATTTGTCGCATAACCGGCGCGGCGGTAATGCCGTCGCTGCCGCCGTTTTCCAGAATCAACGCCACGGCGACTTTCGGGTTTTTGTAGGGTGCAAATGCGGTGTAGAACACGTGGTCACGCAGGCGGATGGGGATCATCTTCGCATTGTAAGTCTGGTTTTCTTTCAGGCTGAAAACCTGTGAGGTTCCGCTTTTCGCCGCAATTCCGTAAGGTGCAGTATGGAAAAATTTATAACCTGTCCCGTTCGGCGCATTGGCCATGCCAAACATCGCCTCGCGTACCAGTCCCCAATAGGGCGAGGAGGGAGAGGCAATCTGTGACGGTACCGTGGCGGCATGATAAGGCGTAACAGATTTACCACTCTCTTCAGCCTGCAACAGGTGAGGGGCAATCACTTTCCCGTTGTTAATCAGTGCCACCATTGCTTTCACCATCTGGATTGGCGTGGCGATCCAGTATCCCTGACCGATACCAACCGAAATGGTGTCTCCCTGATACCAGGCTTTTTTATGCACCCGTTGTTTCCAGTCGCGGCTCGGTAACAGCCCGTTGTACTCTTCATCAAGATCGATGCCGGTGGGTTTACCGTAACCAAACTGGCTAAGCATGCTGTTGATTCGGTCAATGCCCATCATATACGCCACCTGATAGAAGAACGTATCAGCGGACTCTTCAATTGCTTTGGTCACGTCCAACATGCCATGACCGGTTTTTTTCCAGTCGCGATAATGTCGCTCAGTGCCGGGCAATGTCCATGTTGGCGCGCCAAAGAAGCTGGTCTGCGGGGTGATAACGCCATTGAGCAATGCTGACATCGCCATGTACGGCTTGACCGTGGAAGCGGGAGGGTACAAACCTTGCGTGACGCGGTTAATCAACGGCAGGTCTTTATCCTGCAGCAGCGTGTTGTAGTCCTGGTAGCTGATACCTTTGACGAACGGATTCGGATCATAGCTGGGGTTAGAGACCATCGCCAGCACCGAGCCATCGTGCGGATCTTCAACCAGTACTGCGGCGCGCTGACCGACCAGCAGGCTCTCTATATATTCCTGTAAGTGTAAATCCAGCGTCAGGTGGATGTCCTTTCCGGCAACAGGCGGTACATCTTTTATCAGGCGTACGATGCGTCCGTGGTTATCGACTTCGACTTCTTGATAACCCGTTTTGCCGTGCAGATCGTTTTCGTAATAGTGTTCGATCCCCTGCTTGCCAATGTTGTGATCGGCGGCGTAGTTTTCTGCCAGCCCCTTTTTATCCAACGCTTTCAGGTCGCTGTCATTGATTTTAGAGACATAGCCGAGCACATGCGCCAACTCTGCGCCATACGGATATTGGCGATCTTCATAGCTATTGATGGTGACGCCGCTGAAATGAAACTGATTAACCGAGAAACGGGCGATCTCCACGTCGGTCAGCGCATTTTTGAGCACCACCGGGCGATAGCGACTACTGGATTTCAGATCGTGGCGAAACTGGTCAATCTCATCAGGGGTCAGGTCAACAATAGGCGTTAGCTGCTTTAGCAAGGCATCCATATCGTTGATTTTATAAGGAGTGACAGAAATATCGTACCAGGTGACGTTGCGCACCAGCGGGATACCGTTGCGATCGTAAATGATGCCGCGCGTTGGGGCAACCGGCAACATTTTGATGTCATTGGCATTTGAGCGGGTGGTGTAATACTGATGCTCGCGAATTTGTAAGTTGTAGAGGTTATAAATCAGGATGCCAAAACAGATGACCACCAGGCCAAAGGCCACTATTACCCGTCGCTGAAAGAGTTTCTCTTCCGCCTCAAAATCTCTGAATGTCATGGACCCACACCTGATTAATTCGCCGCCTAATGATACGGAGGTGTAAATGGGATAACAGGTAAAAGATGTTCCATCCCTCTACGGAAATGTGTCATTCCTTGTGAGTTGTAACAAATTACAGTGAACGTAGCTGTTTCTCGTAGGCCTGATGGCGCTTCGCTTATCAGACCTACGAGGGCGATCATTCGGGAAAATAAAAAAGCCCGCGACATAGCGCGGGCTTTCACATCACTCGTGGTGATTACATACGTTCTACGGTTTCGATACCCAGCGTATCCAGACCCAGCTTCAGCGTTTTCGCCGTCAACTGTGCCAGCTTCAGGCGGCTGTTACGAATCTCTTCGCTCTCGGCGCTGAGGATTGGGCAATGTTCGTAGAAACCAGAGAACAAACCGGCAAGATCGTATAGATAGGCGCACATCACGTGCGGTGTACCTTCACGTGCAACGACGGTGAGCGTTTCTTCAAACTGCAGCAGACGCGCCGCCAGTTGGGCTTCACGATCTTCACTGATGATGACCTTCGCGCTGGCCAGCGCACTTTCGTCGATATCTGCCTTACGGAACACGGACAGTACGCGGGTGTAGGCATACTGCATGTACGGTGCGGTATTGCCTTCGAAGGCCAGCATATTATCCCAGTCGAAGATGTAATCCGTGGTACGGTTTTTCGACAGATCTGCATACTTCACGGCGCCGATACCGACCGCATTCGCCAGTTTTTCCAGCTCGTCGGCAGGCATGTCCGGGTTCTTCTCTGCCACCAGACGACGTGCACGTTCCAGCGCTTCATCTAACAGATCGGCCAGTTTAACCGTGCCACCCGCGCGGGTCTTGAACGGTTTACCGTCTTTGCCGAGCATCATGCCGAACATGTGGTGTTCCAGCGGTACGGAATCCGGCACGTAACCGGCTTTACGCACGATGGTCCATGCCTGCATTAAATGCTGATGCTGGCGGGAGTCGATGTAATACAGCACGCGATCGGCATGCAGTGTTTCGTAACGGTACTTGGCGCAGGCGATATCAGTGGTAGTGTACAGATAACCACCATCTTTCTTCTGGATGATAACGCCCATCGGTTCGCCTTCCTTGTTTTTATACTCATCAAGGAATACGACAGTCGCGCCTTCGCTTTCAACGGCCAGGCCTTTGGCTTTGAGATCCGCAACAATGCCTGGCAGCATCGGGTTGTACAGGCTTTCACCCATCACGTCGTCGCGGGTCAGCGTCACGTTCAGACGATCGTAGGTTAACTGGTTCTGGGACATGGTAATGTCGACCAGTTTGCGCCACATTTCGCGGAAGTAAGCATCACCACCCTGCAACTTCACCACGTAGCTACGTGCGCGCTCGGCGAATTCTTCATCTTCGTCGTAATGTTTTTTCGCGTCACGATAGAAACCTTCAAGGTCAGCCAGCGCCATTTCACCCGCGTTTTCCTGCTGCTGCTTTTCCAGCCACGCGATGAGCATACCGAACTGGGTTCCCCAGTCGCCAACGTGGTTTGCGCGGATGACTTTATGGCCGAGAAACTCCAGCGTACGGACAGCCGCATCACCGATGATAGTGGAACGCAGGTGGCCTACGTGCATCTCTTTCGCCACGTTTGGCGCAGAGTAGTCAACAACAACGGTTTGCTTTTCTGGCTGTGCAACGCCCAGACGATCGGAGGCCAGCGCCTGCTGCACGTGCTGCGCCAGGAATGCTGGATCGAGGAAAATATTGATAAAGCCCGGGCCCGCAATTTCAACCTTGCTGGCAATCCCGTTGAGATCCAGATGAGTCAGCACCTGTTCTGCCAGTTGTCGCGGCGCCATACCCAGTTTTTTAGCGACTGCCATCATGCCGTTGGCCTGATAGTCGCCGAACTGTACTTTTGCTGACTGACGAACCTGAGGTTCGCAATCTGCAGGCGCACCTGCAGCAATCATGGCCTGACGGACTTTTTCTGAGAGAAGAGCCTGAATATTCACCGGAATACCTTACATTTATGAAGCGCTTTACTATACACCGCGCCAGATTAAGAATTTAGGCCGGGAGTATACTGCAAATGCCCGTTGCCGTCAGCATTGTGCGTGCCGCGCGCGGCCTAAAATAGACGCAGTGCAATGACGCATAATCACTCATTTTGTCCCTGAAAAAATCAGCGGTTGGATGGTACTGCGCAACAGAGTAAATTAGCGGCTTTGAACATGGATATGAGCTTTCAATATGGCGAACTGGCAAACCGTTGCAGAACTGCATGATATTTCCGCAGATTTAGGGCATTTCACTCAGGCGTTAACTGAACTTTCCACCCGTCTGGGTTTGAATATTGCTCCGCTTGAAGCCGATCACATCTCTCTGCGCTGTCATCAAAACACTACCGCAGAGCGCTGGCGTCGCGGGTTTGAACAGTGCGGCCGACTGTTGTCGGAAAATATCATCAATGGCAGACCGATTTGCCTGTTCAAACTGGATGAGCCGGTGTGCGTGGCGCACTGGCAGTTTTCTATTGTGGAGTTGCCGTGGCCGGGTGAAAAACGCTACCCACATGAGGGTTGGGAGCATATTGAGATTGTTCTGCCGGGCGAGCCGGAAACGTTGAATGCGCGAGCGCTGGCGTTGCTTTCTGATGAAGGATTGAGTCAGCCGGGTATCTTTGTGAAAACCAGTTCACCACAAGGCGAGCGTGAGCGGTTACCGAACCCGACGCTGGCGGTCAGCGACGGCAGCGTGACTATCAAGTTTCATCCATGGTCAATTGAAACGATTGTGGCAAGCGAGCAACAGGAGTAACCATGGCACTGCTGGAAATCTGCTGTTACAGCATGGAGTGTGCGCTGACGGCACAAAAAAATGGCGCGGATCGTATTGAACTGTGTTCGGCACCCAAAGAAGGGGGCTTAACCCCATCACTGGGTGTATTACGTACCGTTCGTCAGCATATTGATATTCCCGTCAATCCGATTATCCGCCCGCGCGGCGGGGATTTTTGCTATACCGACGGTGAATTCGCGGCCATGCTGGATGATATCGCCATGGTCAGAGATCTCGGATTCTCCGGGCTGGTAACCGGGTTATTAGATGTTGATGGCAACGTCGATATGTCGCGCATGGAAAAAATTATGCGGGCAGCCGGTACGCTAAATGTCACGTTTCATCGGGCCTTTGATATGTGTGCCAACCCCTTAAATGCGCTGAAAAGTTTATCTGATTTGGGTGTCGCCAGAGTGCTGACTTCCGGGCAAAAATCAGATGCTGCGCAAGGTTTAACAAAAATAATGGAACTTATTGCACAGCCCGGTGCTCCAATCATTATGGCCGGAGCGGGGGTTCGCGCTGCGAATTTGTCTCTATTCCTCGACGCCGGTGTGCAGGAAGTCCACAGTTCTGCCGGAGTATGGCTGGCTTCTCCCATGCGTTATCGCAATGCGGGGTTGTCGATGTCTTCGGATGCGCAAGCGGATGAATATTCCCGCTATGCGGTAGACGGGGCGGCGGTTGCTGAAATGAAAGCGATTATTGCGCACCATCGGGCCAGCTGATTTTTACCGTTGCATCATGTCGCCCAATATGATGCTTGCTCGTACCAGGCCCCTGCAATTACAGGGGCCTTTTTTTATCCTTTTATGCCTGATGGCGGCGATGCCTTATCAGGCCTACGGGAGTTGTAGGCCCGGTAAGCGTAGCGCCACCGGGCAATCCATCACGGCTTACGCGCAATCAAGACCGCGCGCAGCGGGGCAGGGTACCCTTCTACCGTTTTACTGCTGTCGTTCGGGTCGAGGAAATCAGCCAGCGATTCGGTAATCATCCACTCGGTGCGGCGCTGTTCTTCGGTAGTGGTCACACACACGTCGGCAATGCGGACATCAACAAAACCGCACTTCTCCAGCCAGTTTTTCAACGCCAGAGCAGACGGAATAAAGTAGACGTTGCGCATTTGTGCGTAGCGGTCACCCGGCACCAGCACGGTATTTTCGTCCCCTTCAACCACCAGCGTTTCCAGTACCAGTTCACCGTCTTGTACCAGTTGATCTTTCAACTGCCAGAGATGTTCCAGCGGAGAACGACGGTGATAGAGCACGCCCATTGAGAAAACGGTATCAAACGCGTTCAACGCCGGAAGCTGTTCAATACCCAGCGGCAGCAGATGCGCGCGCTGGTCGTTGCCCAGCAGTTTTCGCACCGCTTCGAACTGACACAGGAATAACTGGGTCGGATCAATCCCAACGGCCAGGTGCGCGCCTGCACCGATCATGCGCCACATGTGATACCCGCTGCCGCAGCCGACATCCAGGATCGTCCGTCCGGTCAGGTCGGATAAATGCGGCAGAACGCGATCCCATTTCCAGTCAGAACGCCATTCGGTGTCGATATTGACGCCATACAGTGAGTATGGCCCTTTACGCCACGGCATCAAATTGCGCATTAACGTATCAATGCGTTTAAGCTGACCGTCGCTGAGCGGCTCTTCGCTTTCAGCGGTGACACTGTGCAGCAAGTCCAGACGGTGCGGTGTCAGTTCAGGCAAAAACTCTACCGCGTTCGACCACTGCTTAAACAGGCCGTGCTGATCGCGCTGCCAGCTCGCAATTTGCGCCGGGAGCGTTTCCAGCCAATGAGAAAGATGATTTTTGGCAATCAGCTGATAAAAGTTACCAAAGTCGATCATGCCGCAACCTCAGCTTTTAGTGCCACCAGAGAACCAAAGTTAAAGCACTGGAACCACAGTTCGCTGTGTTCAAAACCAGCCTGATGCAGGCGCGCTTTATGGGTTTCGACCGAGTCGGTCAGCATGACGTTTTCCAGCATGCTGCGCTTTTGGCTGATTTCCAGTTCGCTGTAGCCATTTGCCCGCTTGAAATCGTGGTGCATGTTGAACAACAGCTCACCCACTTTTGCATCTTCGAAACTGAATTTCTCCGACAGCACCAGCGCGCCGCCAGGATTCAGCCCCTGATAAATCTTATCCAACAATGCCTGGCGCTCCGCTGGCTCAAGGAATTGCAGGGTAAAATTCAGCACCACCATTGAGGCGTTTTCAATAGTAATGTTGCGAATATCCCCTTCGACAACCTCGACCGGAATAGGGGCTTTATAGGCGTCAATATGGCGGCGGCAGCGTTCAACCATGGCCGGGGAGTTGTCGACGGCAATAATTTTACAATTGTCATGCTGAATACTGCGACGCACCGAGAGCGTCGCGGCGCCCAATGAACAGCCCAGATCGTAGACCTGCGTGTTGGGTTGCACGAAACGTTCGGCCAGCATACCAATCATCGAAATGATGTTGGAGTAGCCGGGAACGGAACGCTGGATCATATCCGGGAAGACTTCAGCTACCCGTTCATCAAAGGTCCAGTCACCCAGACTGGCGATAGGCGCAGAAAAAAGCGTGTCGCGGTGAGACATAACGTAAAAATCCGGGAAAAATAAAGTGGCGTATTGTGCGCTAATGCAGGGAGAAAACCAACTCCCAGGGCATATACCAGAGATTCGCCAGCACCATTAGCACCAGCGAGCACCAGGTGGCGCTCATGCCGGAACGACGCCAGCGGAACAGACGGTGGTGGAATCCGTAATAATGCATCAGCCGACCAGCAATTAACATCAGCCCGCAAATATGCACCATCCACGTTTCCGCGCCGTTCATTTCCATAAATAACAGCAACACTAATGCGACGGGGATATATTCCACCGCATTACCGTGAATGCGAATCGCACTTTGTAGTTCGCTAAAACCGCCGTCGCCATAAGCCACGCGATACTGCATACGCAGGCGGACAACGTCAAAGGAGAACTTAATCAACAATAACGCACCCAGTACGGCATATAGCGCGCTTACCATACAAACTCCCTTTTAAAATGGCTGCTGGCATTGACTATGATAGGTGGCATTTTCAGAAAAGAGAAGATTGCTGTGGAATAGACGGTGCTGATCCGATCTCTGGCAGAGCGCTGCGTAAATCTGCCCATAGCGTATCTACAAGCTCCGGGGCCTGCGCGATGTCTGGCGTATGTAAAAACAGATAGGGTGTGGTGGTCTGCTTCCAGAGAGACAGTTTGGCCAGCCATACGTTAAATAACGTTCGGTTTTGCTCCATATTATCGCTGCCGATAAAGCGCACCATGGGATTGTTCGCGGTAACCACTGCATGGACCGGAACTTTCGGTTTTTTGCGCTGCGCATCGCGAATCGCTTCACTGTGAGGAACCGCGGCGTGTACCGGCCGACTATCTAAAATTACCCGATTGACCCCTCGCTCGTGTAAGCCGCGATTGAACCATTTCTCGTCTTCACCTTTGGTAAAAAATTCAGGATGGCGAACTTCCACCCCGTAGGTAAACGATGCGGGTAACGCATCGAGAAACGCCCACAGAGCAGGGAGATCGCGAGGAGAAAAGGTGGCGGGTAGCTGCAACCAATATTGCCCGATTCGCGCTTCCAGCGGTGACATGCGGGTGAAAAATTCTTGCACCAAATCATCACAGTTTCGCAGTGCAGCTTGATGCGAAATGGTCGCCGGAAACTTAAAGCAGAAGCGAAAGTCATCGGTAGTCTGCGCCTGCCAGCGCATAACAATCTCGGCTTTTGGCAGCGCGTAGAGTGTGGTATTGCCCTCAACACAGTTAAAGTGGCGGGCATACTCTTCAAGGCTGGTGATCCCCAGGCGCACCCATTTCGGATGCGACCACTGCGGCAGGCCGATATAGATCATAACGCTTGCAGGATCTCGTCCACGCTGCGCACGCGTGCAATGCGCGGGAAGATATGCGTCATGCTGCCCTGATGCTGATCGGCACTGGCTGCGCTACAGGCATTTTCGGCAATCACCAGGTTAAAACCCAGTTCCCAGGCATTACGCGCCGTTGACTCAACGCCGATGTTGGTGGAGATCCCGCATAACACGATAGTGTCAACGCCCCGGCGGCGCAGTTGGAGTTCGAGGTCGGTGCCGTAAAAGGCACCCCACTGGCGTTTGATCACTTCGATGTCACTGGCGTTTTTGCCCAGCGCTGTCGGATAGTCCCACCAGTTTGCAGGGAGTGCTTTAGCCGGTGTCTGGGCATCTACCGGCTGTTTCAGGGCTTCTGCGTAGTCGTCAGACCAGCCAACGCGAACCATCACTACCGGTGAACCGTGAGCTCGGAATTGTGCCGCAAGGCGTGCGGCGTGGGTTACCACGTCGCTTGCCGAATGGGGGCCGCCGGCGAAGGGCAGGATCCCTTCCTGTAGGTCAATCACGACAAGGGCGGTGGTTTTAGCGTTCAGTTCCAGCATGGTGACTCCAGTCAAAAAAGAATTCCGTTACACCTTAATCGCGATTGTGTGTGAAAGGGGCGACAATTTTTGTTATTTTTTGTGAGATTACGCAATACCCGCGTAGGAAACACGCGTACAGTCAGTACCGGACTTATCGTGCGGCAGAATTTCCAGTATAATAGCCGCCTTTTTTCATTCAGTTGTGACATTCAGCTAAAGCTGCGACTTCGTCATCTGCAAGGCAGGTGACAATCCGCCTGCGGCAAAGTTAAGGGATATCTCATGCGTACAGAATATTGCGGACAGCTACGTCTGTCCCACGAGGGGCAGCAGGTGACTCTGTGTGGTTGGGTCAACCGTCGTCGTGATCTTGGTAGCCTGATCTTCATCGATATGCGCGACCGCGAAGGTATCGTGCAGGTATTTTTCGATCCGGACCGTGCGGACGCGTTAAAGCTGGCCTCCGAACTGCGTAATGAGTTCTGCATCCAGGTTACGGGCACCGTGCGTGCGCGTGACGCGAAAAACGTCAACGCCGACATGGCGACCGGCGAAATTGAAGTACTGGCGTCCGATCTGACCATTATCAACCGTTCAGATTCGCTGCCGCTGGACTCTAACCACGTTAACACCGAAGAAGCACGTCTGAAGTATCGCTATCTGGACCTGCGTCGTCCGGAAATGGCGCAGCGTCTGAAAACTCGTGCCAAAATCACCAGTCTGGTGCGTCGTTTTATGGACGATCATGGCTTCCTCGACATCGAAACGCCGATGCTGACCAAAGCGACCCCGGAAGGCGCACGTGACTATCTGGTGCCTTCCCGCGTCCATAAAGGCAAATTCTACGCCCTGCCGCAGTCTCCGCAGCTGTTCAAGCAGCTGCTGATGATGTCTGGCTTTGATCGTTACTATCAGATCGTAAAATGCTTCCGTGACGAAGACTTACGCGCTGACCGTCAGCCTGAATTTACCCAGATCGATGTTGAGACCTCCTTCATGACCGCACCGCAGGTGCGCGAAGTGATGGAAGCGTTAGTGCGTACTCTGTGGCTGGAAGTAAAAGGTGTGGATCTGGGTGATTTCCCGATCATGACCTTTGCGGAAGCCGAACGTCGCTACGGCTCTGATAAACCGGACCTGCGTAACCCGATGGAGCTGGTTGACGTTGCTGACCTGCTGAAGTCCGTTGATTTCGCCGTCTTCTCCGGCCCGGCTAACGATGCCAAAGGTCGCGTGGCTGCGCTGCGTGTACCGGGTGGAGCAAGCTTAAGCCGTAAGCAGATCGACGATTACGGTAATTTTATCAAGATCTACGGCGCGAAAGGCCTGGCTTACATTAAGGTCACCGAACGTGCGAAAGGTCTGGAAGGGGTAACCAGCCCAGTTGCTAAGTTCCTGAATGCCGATATCGTTGACGCGATTCTTGAGCGCACCGGCGCACAAGATGGCGACATGATTTTCTTCGGCGCAGACAACAAGAAAGTGGTTGCTGACTCAATGGGCGCACTGCGTCTGAAACTGGGTAAAGATCTGAGCCTGACCGACGAAACCAAATGGGCGCCGCTGTGGGTTATCGACTTCCCAATGTTTGAAGACGACGGTGAAGGTGGCCTGACCGCGATGCACCATCCGTTTACCGCGCCGAAAGACATGACGGCCGCTGAGCTGAAAGCCGCGCCGGAAGAGGCCGTTGCCAATGCGTACGATATGGTCATCAACGGTTACGAAGTGGGCGGCGGTTCCGTGCGTATCCATAACGGCGACATGCAGCAAACCGTGTTTGGTATTCTGGGTATTAACGAGCAAGAACAGCGTGAGAAGTTCGGCTTCCTGCTGGACGCGCTGAAATACGGTACTCCGCCGCACGCGGGCCTGGCGTTTGGTCTGGATCGTCTGACCATGCTGCTGACCGGTACCGATAACATTCGTGACGTTATTGCCTTCCCGAAAACCACGGCTGCTGCGTGCCTGATGACCGAAGCGCCAAGTTTTGCCAACGACGCTGCCCTGGCGGAACTGAGCATTCAGGTTGTGAAGAAGGCCGAGAATAACTGATATGACATACAAACAGCCTGTCTCGGTGTTAGTCGTGATTTATGCAAAGGACACCGGAAGAGTGCTGATGTTACAGCGACGCGACGATCCTGATTTCTGGCAGTCGGTCACCGGCAGCCTTGAAGAGGGTGAAACCGCGTCGCAAGCCGCCATGCGCGAAGTAAAGGAAGAGGTCACCATTGACGTTGCCCGCGAGCAACTGACCTTAATTGACTGTCAGCGCACGGTGGAGTTCGAGATTTTTAGCCATTTACGACATCGCTACGCACCGGGAATCGAACGGAATACGGAATCCTGGTTTTGCCTGGCACTCCCCTCGGAACGAGAGATCGTGTTCACTGAACATCTGACCTATCGTTGGGTTGATGCGGCGGAAGCTGCACAGTTAACCAAATCGTGGAGTAACCGGCAGGCGATTGAAGAATTTGTAATTAACGTCGCCTGAGAAGGCGCGCTTTTTGGAGATATTATTTATGGCAGGTCATAGTAAATGGGCCAACACCAGACACCGTAAAGCAGCGCAGGATTCCAAGCGCGGCAAGATCTTCACCAAAATCATTCGCGAGCTGGTTACGGCCGCTAAGCTTGGTGGTGGCGATCCGGACGCGAACCCGCGTCTGCGTGCGGCTGTCGATAAAGCGCTGTCCAACAACATGACGCGTGACACCCTGAACCGTGCCATCGCGCGCGGTGTGGGCGGTGACGAAGACGCAAACATGGAAACCATCATTTATGAAGGTTACGGTCCTGGCGGGACAGCGGTCATGATTGAATGCCTGTCTGACAACCGTAACCGTACTGTTGCGGAAGTGCGCCATGCGTTCACTAAAACTGGTGGTAACCTGGGCACTGACGGTTCAGTTGCGTACCTGTTTAGCAAAAAAGGTGTTATCTCCTTTGAGCAAGGCGACGAAGACACCATCATGGAAGCCGCGCTGGAAGCCGGTGCTGAAGACGTTGTGACCTATGATGACGGTGCGATTGACGTCTACACCGCATGGGAAGATATGGGCAAAGTGCGTGATGCACTGGAAGTCGCTGGTCTGAAAGCGGACAGCGCTGAAGTTACGATGATCCCGTCCACCAAAGCGGACATGGATGCAGAAACAGCACCGAAGCTGATGCGTCTGATCGATATGCTGGAAGACTGCGATGACGTGCAGGAAGTTTACCACAACGGCGAAATCTCCGATGAGGTTGCTGCTACGTTAGAATGACGTGGTTGAGCGGTAAAATAACAGGAGATGCGTGATGTCCATTATTCTCGGCATTGACCCGGGCTCGCGCATCACCGGCTATGGCGTGATCCGCCAGGTCGGTCGACAGTTGACCTATCTGGGCAGTGGATGTATTCGTACCAAAGTAGATGATTTACCGTCGCGCCTGAAGCTAATTTATGCCGGCGTGTCGGAAATCATTACCCAGTTTCAGCCAGACTACTTTGCCATTGAGCAAGTATTTATGGCAAAAAACGCCGATTCGGCGCTTAAGCTGGGGCAGGCGCGCGGCGTGGCGATTGTTGCTGCCGTAAACCAGGACCTTCCGGTGTTTGAATATGCGGCACGTCAGGTGAAGCAAACCGTCGTCGGGATAGGCAGTGCGGAGAAAAGTCAGGTGCAGCACATGGTGCGCACATTGCTAAAACTCCCGGCAAATCCCCAGGCCGATGCCGCGGATGCGCTGGCCATCGCCATTACCCACTGCCACGTCAGTCAGAACGCCATGCAAATGAGCGATACCCGGCTGAATTTAGCGCGTGGTCGACTACGTTAATGACAAATGAGGCTGGATATCTATCCAGCCTTTTTTTATGATAGCGCATTACCTTTTTAGCCCTTAGCGCAGGAGCGTCACGTGATAGGCAGACTCAGAGGCATCATTCTCGAAAAACAACCCCCGTTGGTTCTTCTGGAAACGGGTGGCGTAGGCTATGAAGTGCATATGCCGATGACCTGTTTTTACGAGCTGCCGGAAGCCGGGCAGGAAGCGATTGTTTTCACCCATTTTGTGGTGCGTGAAGATGCGCAACTGCTGTACGGGTTTAACAACAAGCAGGAACGCACGCTGTTTAAAGAGCTGATTAAAACCAACGGCGTTGGACCGAAGCTGGCGCTTGCGATCCTCTCCGGCATGTCGGCGCAGCAGTTCGTTAACGCGGTTGAACGCGAAGAGCTCGGGGCGCTGGTGAAACTGCCGGGTATCGGTAAGAAAACCGCTGAACGCCTGATTGTTGAAATGAAAGACCGCTTTAAAGGCTTACATGGCGATCTGTTCACACCGGCGGCGGATCTGGTGCTGACGTCACCTGCGGGTCCGGTAACGGATGACGCCGAACAGGAAGCGGTTGCTGCGCTGGTGGCGCTGGGCTATAAACCACAGGAAGCCAGCCGCATGGTGAGCAAAATAGCCCGCCCTGATGCCAGCAGTGAAACCCTGATTCGTGAAGCGCTCCGCGCTGCATTGTGAGGTAAAGGATGATTGAAGCAGACCGCCTGATTTCAGCTGCCAGCACGATACCTGAAGACATTGTGGATCGTGCGATCCGCCCCAAGTTGCTCGATGAGTATATCGGTCAGCCTCAGGTCCGTTCGCAAATGGAGATTTTTATCCAGGCGGCGAAGTTGCGCGGTGATGCCCTCGACCACCTGCTGATCTTTGGTCCTCCGGGTCTTGGAAAAACCACGCTTGCCAATATTGTCGCCAATGAAATGGGCGTAAACCTGCGTACCACCTCCGGCCCGGTGCTGGAAAAAGCGGGCGATTTGGCGGCAATGCTGACGAACCTCGAGCCGCACGACGTGCTGTTTATCGATGAGATCCATCGCTTATCGCCGGTCGTGGAAGAGGTATTGTATCCGGCGATGGAAGACTATCAGCTGGATATCATGATCGGCGAAGGGCCTGCTGCACGCTCGATCAAGATTGACCTGCCGCCGTTTACGCTGATTGGCGCGACAACCCGTGCCGGGTCGTTAACCTCTCCGCTGCGTGACCGTTTTGGTATCGTGCAGCGACTGGAGTTTTATCAGGTTGCCGATCTTCAGCATATTGTAGGGCGCAGTGCGCGTTATATGGGGCTGGAGATGAGCGAGGAGGGCGCGCTGGAAGTTGCTCGCCGTGCGCGCGGAACGCCGCGTATTGCCAACCGTCTGCTGCGTCGCGTGCGTGACTTCGCCGAGGTGAAGCATGATGGCACTATCTCGGCAGACATTGCCGCCCAGGCGCTGGATATGCTCAATGTGGACGCTGAAGGGTTCGATTACATGGACCGTAAGCTGCTGCTGGC